>JAILFU010000012.1 GCA_024697405.1 Prevotella sp. | reverse complement strand
ACACTATCTTTGCAAGCAAATTTCAAACGATATGGAACTAGGAATAGGGCATCTCTTGGCATTAGTGCTTGGAATCATGGGATTCTACTGACTCGACAACTCTCAAAACAGCATGTGGAGGGATGATGATTGGCTCGACAACTCTCAGAACGACATGTGGAGAGAGGAGGAAGAGGAGAAAGAGAAACAGAAAAAACAGAAGGAAGAGAAAAAGCTGATGGAACAAATGGAACAGGAAGAAGAGAGAAGGCTGATGGAACAGAAGAAGCCAAGGAGGAAGCGGAAGAAGCAAGAACCGGATGTGTCCGCCATGCCGGTGGATTACGACGAAATGGTGGAGCTGGCAACGGAAGACTTAGTGTTGAAAACACTGAGGGAGATGGGGTGTAACTACACAATAGTGGAGGACGTGCCAGTCATCCGTTTAATCCATTTTCACTACCAGGGACAATTATTCTTCATTGAAGTCACACAAGACAGTCCGTACATCACCTTGAGCCACGAGTGGTGGCATGTGATGTCGATGGACGGAGACATCGAGGAATTTGCCTGTATGCAGAAAGCGGTCAACGATGCAAATGCCTATGGACATGTCACCGTGTGCTACCATTTCGATAAAGAGGATAGAACGATTGGACTTTCCAGCCGCAACACCATCCTCTTTGTGGAAGGGATTCCACATCTTGACTATTATCTGGAAGGCATGCTCAAATTGTTCTTCAGAACTCAGCGGGATGTGATGATAGATATGGAGAAGTACAGAGTCAGGGCAGGGCTGGTGTAAAATTCATGACATGACGAAACTGAAAGAGAAATATATATAGAACCATAATAATGGTGGCAGCATTACCTCTAATTGTATGTGTTCTTTATATACTGTACAATCGGCCTCGCAATAGGAATCTTCGGAACGAAGTCAAACCAAATACTGCAAAATGTGAGCATCCAGATGGAATTGATTTTAGTCACTATAACAAGGCCCTACGGCTACTTTAAAGAAGTACTATCAAAGAAAGCAGAATGAAATCGGCTTCATCGAGTCGAGTAGATGTTGAGTATTCAAAAAAAAAGGCTTAAAGTTTTGATACTTCATAGAAAATGTCTATCTTTGCACCGAATATCAATAAAAAAGCAAATATGACAGTAAGGGAAATGCAACAGGATGCCGTGAGACGGATTTCGCTTCTTGGCGAGGGCGATGCCAAGACTATGCAGTCTATCTGGCTTTTTGTGTCCTCAGCTTTACCAGCTCATGAGGAAGAAAACATTGCCGAAAGCGAGCGAGCCAAGGCTAAAAGACTGGCCCACTCCTTCTTGGGCGCATTCTCTGCAAGTAGGACTGACGAGGACTGGAAAAAGGTAAAAGAGGACTATCTGGTTAGTAAATATGCCGTAGATGAATAGAGTATTTATAGACACCAATATTTTCCTCGACTACATACAACAGCGTCCAGAAGGCTGGCGTGAGGCCGAGATTCTTTTCTTTCTTTCCATTCATGGTGACATAGAGTTGCTCGTGTCCGACTTGACAATAGCCAATATGAGGTATGTGACACGAAAGGACATTCCTTTGGAGCAGTTCTATGCCGTAATGAAAGGCTTGCGCCCATACTATACCATAGTGATGGTAGGAGGGAAGGCTGTGGATGCGGCTTACCACTTAGAGACGAAGGATTTTGAAGATGCATTACAATATTATTCTGCCGAACAGGCAGAAGCCGACTGTATCGTGACAAGAAACCTGAAGGACTTCGATTTCCCAAGAGCCGTTGAGATGCTGGAGCCAAAAGCATTTCTTAAGAAGTATTTCCCAGAAGAATTATAAAGCAAACTTCACCCATCCATAATACTCGGCTCCTCTAAGAAGTGACCTTTCCGCAGTTGCAGGAGCTAAAGCAGGCTATTTTTTGATTTACCTGATGCGGCGCACGCCCTGATAGTTGATGGAGGGCTGTTTCTCCAGGTGGCTGATGATGATGTCGGCCGTCTTGCGGTTGATGAACTGCCCTTGGTCGCGGCGGGGTGCATCGGCAATGCTGGCGACGTAGCTGCTGGTTACCACACGGTAGCGCTGCTTCAGGTTTAGCTTGCGGCCACGAGTGTCGAGGAGTGTGAGCTTTTTGATGCGCAGGGTGTCGATGGCGTCGCGCTCCACCTGGCAGAGGATGCCGCTGACGAAGGGGAAGTCGCTGGCATCGTTGCGGCTGACAGAAAGGAGCATCTGCTGCAACTCCTCGCCCGACAGTTCCATCATGACCGTCTCGTTGTTGAAAGGATCGAGCCGCAGCACGTCGCTCACGGTGAAAGGCCCAGCGGGATGCTCGCTGTAGCGGACGCCGCCGTAGTTCTGGATGGCCACGTCGGCACCTGTCTCAGCGACGAAGGCATCGGTCATCATGCAGCCCAGCTCCTCGTAGCTGGTAAAAGGCTGTTCCACCTGTGTCAGCGGTCGCTCAAAGGCGGGGTTGCTGCAGAAGAAGCGCACCATATCTTCCACTGCCACATTACGGCCAGTGTGGTGCTGCACGTCGATGAGGTCGGCCTTCTTTCGCACGATGTGCCAAGGGGCGCCCACGCTGTCGCGGTCAAGGATGACGGTGATATGGGTAACACGCTTCAGGCGGTTCACATTCTGCGTAATCAGGATGCCGTTGTGCGTCTCGCCGCCACTGATCTGTGTATGGGTATGACCGCCGATGATAATGTCTATCCAGGGAAAGAGGGCCGATGACTCGACATCGGCCTCATAGCCGTTGTGGGAGAGGAGGATGACCACATCGTTCTGCTGGCGCAGCCGCTCATACTTGGCCACCGTCTCGTTGACAGGCGAGAAATGTATGCCCCGGCAGTTGTCGGGATGGGTGTCGGGCAGACCGTGAGTGCCCAGCTGCACGGCGCCAACCACGCCCACGCGTATGCCGTCGACATCGAACGACTTCGTGGGCAGCAGATGCAGGCGAAGCGAGTCGGCAGGATAGCAGTTGGCACAGAGATAGCTGAAGTTCGACAGGTTGATGAGACGCGCCAGCCCCCGGGGGCCAGAGTCGAACTCATGGTTGCCCAGCGTAGTGGCGCTGAATCCCACCTGGTTCATCAGGGCCACCATGGGATAGGCTGGAATTTCGTACATGTCGTTCAGCGGCTCGCCCGTGCGGTTGTCGCCGGCAGAAAAGACGAGCAAGCCGGGGTAGAGCGCACGCAGCGAGTCGGCGATGTGGGCCAGCGCGGGGAAAACCTGAATGTTGGCGTGCATGTCGTTGGCTGAAAGGATGTGCACTTCGCGCCTTTCCGCCAAAGCAGAAAGGCTAAATGATAATTGACAAATGACAAATGATAGAGCCAGCAGTCGTTTTTTCATTTTACCTTTTCACTTTTTCATCTTTACTAGAAATTCCACTTCAGGCCCAGCGTCGGGTTGACGAAGAAGGTCTTGTCGCTGGACGTGTTGTAGACGAAGTTGTCGCTTATCTCCACCTCTGTGCCGATGCTCAGATGTTCGGTGGCGTTATACCACAGCTGCGGCTCCGTCAGGACAACCAGCTGCCCATGGCCGTTGGCCTTCTCGCCGCGCCAGCAATCGATGAAGCCGCTGAAGGTTAATTTCTTCCGGAGAAAGGATGTGCTCCACAGGCCCGTCAGCTGCATGCTGTGGTAGGCCGAGGTGTAGCCGTAGCTCTTGAAGTAGCGCTTATAGAGCAGTTGCACGCTGTAGGTGGTGGAGAAGTCGGCGTTGTGGCCGTTCCAAGCTGGTCCGAGCAGGGCTGCCTGCTGGAAGCTACCGCTTTTGTTCAGGCCGCCGTCATACTCCACATGTGCGGCAAAGGGCGACTGCCTGCCCAGCTTCATCTCGCGTGAGATTTCCGTATAGGCGGCCTCGGTGAACTTACGGCTGAAGTCCACGTCCACAAAGTAAAACCACGAGCCCCACTGGTCGGCCTTGAACTGCTCCAAGGTCACGGTCACCTTCTGTCGGCCTGCCTCCTCGTCGGCATAGAGGTTGCGGCCAAAGTCATAGTGCAACTGCACGTTCTGTGCCAGTGCGCCTAAGGGTAAAAAGGCGAAAAGGCAAACAAACTTCCAAATGAACTTCATCATTTCTCGCTCTAAAACTCCTACTTTAACTCCCTCTTTAATTAAAGATGTATTTCAGCACAAAGAAGAAAGCCAACACATACATCACTAGCGACAGCTCCTTGTGGCGGCCCGTGCACACCTTCATCAGCACATAGCTCAGCAGGCCCAGCACAATGCCGTCGCTGATGCTGGCCGTGAAGGGCATCATCAGGATGGTGATGAAACAGGGCACGGCCTCGGTGAGGTCGTCCAGCTGAATCTTTCTCACCGTCATCATCATCAGCACGCCCACCAGCACCAGCGCACTCGTAGTGGCTGCCGAGGGGATGATGATGAACAGGGGCGAGAAGAACAGGGCCACCAAAAACAGCATTGCCACGGTGAGCGATGTCAGCCCTGTGCGCCCGCCGGCAGCAATGCCCGTGGTGCTCTCGACGTAGGTCGTCACGGTCGATGTGCCACAGAAAGCGCCTACCGTCGTTCCCACAGCATCGGCCATCAGTGCACGGTTCAGTCCATGAACGTGGCCTGTCTTCGGGTCGATCATCCCTGCGCCGGTTGCCGCACCGATGAACGTTCCCAGTGTGTCGAAGAGATCCATAAACAGCAGGGTGAACACCACGATATAATAGTTGAAGTCAAGCGTCAGGAAGCGGCCGAAGTCCATGCGGAAGGCAATGGGGTCTATCGATGACGGCAGGCTCACCGGCGAGAAGTCGTCGGGAATCTGTGTCACGCCGAGGGGTATGCCCAGCGCCGTCATGATGATAATGGCATAGAACAAGGCGCCGTTCACCTTCCGCGCCATGAGCACCGCTCCCAGCAGCACGCCGCCAATGGCCAGCAGCGACGTGGCCGTCCATGGCCCCAGTCCCGTCACCGTAGCCTCGCTGCTCACCACGATGTCGCCGTTCTTCAGGCCTATATAGGCGATGAACAGCCCTATGCCCACCGAGATGCCATAGCGCAGGTTGAGGGGTATGGCATTCACAATGGCCTCACGCACACGCATGATGGTGAGGAAGATAAACAACACGCCCTCAAACAACACCGCCGCCAGCGCCTCCTGCCAGGTATAGCCCATGGCCAGCACCAGCGTATAGGCAAAGAAGGCGTTCAGCCCCATGCCCGAGGCCAGCGCAAAGGGCAACTTGGCATAGAAAGCCATGACCAGCGTGGCCACGACAGCCGAAACGATAGTTGCCGAGAACAGGGCTCCCTTGTCCATGCCTGCCTCACTGAGGATGAGTGGATTCACGGCTAGAACGTATGACATGGTGAGAAACGTTGTCAGTCCTGCCAACAACTCTGTCCGTACACTATGCTTTGCCGGGTCGAAACCCAGGCATGCCAGCAGTTTTTTCATCATAATACCATTTAATGCAAACAAATGATGCGCAAAAGTACAAAAAAAAAGCCGTCCGACAAAATCGGACGGCATTTTTTTCCGTTTGAACCAGTCATTCCTTAGAAGAACCGTGTCAAACCGTGTTCAACCGTTGCTTATTTCAGCTCAGCGAGGTACTTGATGGTGCGGACCATCTGAGAAGTGTAGCTGTTCTCATTGTCGTACCAGCTCACAACCTGCACCTGATAGGTGTCGTCGTCAATCTTGCTGACCATAGTCTGAGTGGCGTCGAAGAGCGAGCCGTACTTCATGCCGATGATGTCGCTGCTGACAATCTGGTCCTCGGTGTAGCCGAAGCTCTCGCTGCCTGCGGCCTTCATGGCTGCGTTGATGCCCTCAACGGTGATGTCCTTACCCTTCACGACGGCAACCAGGATGGTGGTGGAACCGGTGGGAGTGGGAACGCGCTGGGCAGAGCCGATGAGCTTGCCGTTCAGCTCGGGGATAACCAGACCGATGGCCTTGGCAGCACCCGTGCTGTTGGGAACGATATTGCAAGCACCTGCGCGGCTGCGGCGGAGGTCACCCTTGCGCTGAGGACCGTCGAGAATCATCTGGTCGCCAGTGTAAGCATGGATGGTGCTCATGATACCGCTCACGATGGGAGCGTACTTGTTCAGAGCGTCGGCCATGGGAGCCAAGCAGTTGGTGGTGCAGGAAGCAGCGCTGATCACGGTGTCGGCGGGAGTCAGGGTCTTGTGGTTCACGTTGTAAACGATGGTGGGCAGGTCCTTGCCGGCAGGAGCGGAAATCACAACCTTCTTGGCACCAGCCTGAATGTGAGCCATTGACTTCTCCTTCGAGGTGTAGAAACCGGTGCACTCCAGCACAACGTCAACACCCAGTTCGCCCCAAGGCAGCTCAGCAGCATTGGGCTTTGCATAGATGGTAATCTCCTTACCGTCGACGATGATGGAATTGTCGGTGCAGTCAACCGTGTGCTTGCCCTCACCGAACTTGCCGGCGAAACCACCCTGAGCGGTGTCGTACTTCAGCAGGTGAGCCAGCATCTTCGGGCTGGTCAGGTCGTTGATAGCTACTACTTCATAACCTTCAGCCTCGAACATCTGACGGAATGCGAGGCGACCGATACGGCCAAAGCCGTTAATTGCAACTTTTGTCATTGTGTTTTGTTTGTTATTTTAAGGGGTTTAAACTAATAAAAATCACTTTTTTGCACCCTCCGATGCATTTTTTTTCATTTTCGGGTACAAAGTTACAAAAAAATTCCTATATTTGCATCAAAATTCTATATTAATAAAATTGAAAAATGAAAGACGAAGACTGAAAATTGCTTAATATCAAGTCTTGCAGGGCATATTGCAAGCTAAAGATAGCAAAAGGGAAACGTAAATGACAACAGCAAAAGTGTTTTTTACCCAATATTTATTATTAACCATTTAAACATTTACAACTATGGGATTTGTTAAAGAATTCAAGGAGTTTGCCATGAAAGGCAACGTGATGGACATGGCTGTCGGTGTGATCATCGGCGGTGCGTTTGGTAAGATTGTCAGCTCGCTGGTCGACGACATCATCATGCCACTGGTAGGCAAGGCCCTGGGCAATGCCGACTTCACCAACCTCTATGTTGCCCTCTCAGACAGCATTCCCGCAGGGGCATCGCTGGCCGACGCCAAGGCAGCAGGCTCAGTGTTTGCTTACGGTTCGTTCATCCAGAACGTTGTCGACTTCCTCATCATCGCTCTCTGTATCTTCATGATGATTAAGGGAATGAACAAACTCAACAAGAAAAAGGAGGAGGCTCCCGCACCCGAGGCACCGAAGGGACCCACCCAGGAAGAGCTGCTGGCAGAGATTCGCGACCTGCTGAAGAAGAATTAATCAGATTCCCACTACAATGAAGACCTTCAGACGTACACATTATTAATATTTATATACGTCTGGCGTCTGAAACCAAGAACGGGCAAAACAGGAGAAGACCCTTTTTCCTGTTTCGCCCGTTTTAGTAGTGCTATTTCTTTAACAACGAATGAAGACGAATTTTACGAATTAGTGCTTTTTCTTTTACAACGAATGAAGACGAATTTCACGAATGACACGTCAGCCCATAAACGATTACTTACTCTGGGTCACTGGGGACGGTGGTGCCTTTGGCGGGCGAGGACGGGAGCGCAAGCGGCTCGCTTGCGACTGTCGCGGGCGAGCCGCCCACGCTCCCTGAGGCGCCGAAGTAGATGTAGAGGGCCTCGATGGCGTCGGCGGGGGTAATCTTCGTGTCGTGGTTCACGTCGGCGGCGAAAAGGTTGAAGTTCTCCTGCACAACACCGAAGTAGTGGTAGAGGATCATGATGGCGTCGGCGGGCGTCACCTTGCCGTCGCCGTTCACATCGCCCAGCACCAGCGTGATGAGCTGGTTGGCCGTCTTGGCCTCGCTGGCCTGGAAGTAGGCGCGGAAGGGCGGCACGTATGCGTCTTCAGTATTTGCAGGCACCTTGTGCCAGTTGCCGTCGCTCTGTAGGATGTAGGCGGGCTTATTGGCATCATAAAGGCTGGCATTGCAGATGGAGGTGGTGGTACCCTTGAACTCGAAGTCGGTGCCTATGCTCTGCGGATTTACTGTTGTAAAATGACTTCCTATTGTGGTTCTCCCGCTGGTGCTGAGGTTCACCTCTTCCTCGCCGCTGACCACGATATAATACGGTTTGTAGGCTTCCATCTGCTTGTTCGTCACTTCAGTGAAGGTGACGCGCAAATCATCTCCATCCGTAATCGCGGAGGGCACAAAGACCTTGGCGTTCTCGGCGGTGAATGTCAGGTCGTAAGGCAGGAAGACGGAGTAGCCACATGGGGTATAGGTATAGCCCGTCACTTCGAGTTCGTCGACCTCCACATCTTGGTCGTTTTCGTCTTTCAGGGTGATTTTGTTCCCCGTCGGTCGGGTTATCTCCGTGCGCGTAGCCTGTAGCTTGCGGTCGAAGTGGACGCCGTATTTGCTAGTGATATCCGTAGGCGGGTAGAAGTCCCATCCGTCGGTGAGCTGCAGGCGATAGGCACTGCCCGCAATCACCAGGTTATACTCGCGGAGTATACTCTTGTGTCCGGCCTTCAGATAGACGATGGTTGCTTTGCTGGTGCCGTAGAACGGATTGTTTTGGTAGCGTCGGCCGACGGTGTAGTAAACCCGGTCCGTATGATCGGCATTGCATGCAGTAGCGAGGTACATGTCAATATAGTGCAGGTTGCCGAGACCGTTGAACACGCCGTTGGGCAAGTAGCAACGGCAATCAGGGAAGGTGATGCTGGTAAGCCCTGTGCAGCCCTCGAAGCAGTTGTCAATCAAATGGATGTAGTCATAGCCGCTGAAGGTTGTAATGTCGTAGTGGCCAGTCTTGCCAGGAGCGCAGGCAACGATGTAAGTGGTCTTGTTGGATTTATAGTTATGTATCAGCACATTGTCCTGACACAAGTAGTTGTAGTCGTTGCCATCTGGGCCGACCGTCAGGCTCTGCAGTTTGTGGCAGTAGGCCAGGAAGTTGCCATCGTGGTGCTGGAACTTCTTTCCGATGGTAAACGACGTGAGGTTGTCGCAGTTCCAGAAAGCCCGTGCGTTGACGGTTGTCACCGAGTTGGGCAGGCTGACTGCCTGCAGGGCGTCGCAATCCTCGAAGGCACTCTCATCAATGGTTACCACGCTGCCCAGATCTATCTCTTCTATGTCAGAGCCGTAGAAGGCGCGGTTGCCAATGGCCGTTACAGGCTTGCCGTTGAACTCGGCAGGTATGGTGACACTCTCGGCAGTGCCCGTGTAGCCCACCACTTGGTATTCCGTGAAACTGTTGAGGTCGCCTATAGGAGCAAACACCAGTCCGTCGCTGGTGGTGCCATACACAAGGTGGTTCATATACATGTCGAGCAGTGTTGCGGGGATGGGGAAATCCTGGTAGAGGCCGGTGAAGTAATGCCAGCCGTCGCCAAGCACGGTCTTGGTAGCGTCGCCCATCATGCCGACCGATGAGGCAAATGCCTGGTTGTCAGCTTCATTGAGGGTGGCACTTCCGCCTGTGCTGGCCATGCTGATGGCATCGTCATGTTTCCAGTAGGCGCAATGGGTGATGTTGCTTGTCGTCGTTTCGGTCAAGTGATAAACCTCGCCCACGAGCCAGCCTATGGTCGCACTGGTGGCAGTCCGGTCTAAATAGTTCCTGGCCATACAGCGGGTCAGCGTCGCTTGCAGGCAATAGCCCACGATGCCGCCCAAGCAGCTTCCGCTGCCCCCGTCCTTGATTTCATTGTCGGCCGAGCAGTCGATTGCCGTAACAAGTTCACCCGTTCCCACGATGCCGCCGCAAATGGAGTTGGCTTTTATACGTCCGCGGAAGAGGCAGCGCTCAAAGACGGATTTTTCGCATGAGCCTGCTATTCCTCCACATAGCGTGTTGGCACTCACGGTGAAAACGTCGTTTGCTGCATCGCTAGTGACGAGCACATCGGCTATGCGTGAGTTGTTGCCAGCGGCGCCCACCACCGCCCCGGCAGCAACTTCACCTTTCACAACGGGGTTCATCAGGTGCAGGTTGTAGATGGTGGCTTCGGAGGTGTACCCGAACAGCCCTGCGTAATCGGGTTCTGTACTCGACTGCGACTGGCCAACCTTGAGATTCTTGATGACATGGCCACCGCCGTCGAAGGTGCCATCAAAGGGGTTCGACGAGCCTGTACCGATGGGTTCCCAGTTGCTGATAGAAATCATGTCGATGTCAGCCGTCAGCGTAACCGACTTGCTCGTGCTGCCCTTGTATGGTCCGCCGCTGTTCACGGCATCGCGGAAGGCTATCAGTTCCTCAAGCGAGCTGATGGTCTGCGCATCGTCGTTCATCTCGTAGATGCGGGAGAAGGCATCCGCCCATCCCACCATCTCGTGGGCATCGGTCGCGGTGCCGTCGAACCTGTAGGCCATATAGCTGTCGAGTGACCCCTTAGGCACGTAGAGGAAGCGCTGGGCTGCCATGCTGGCCTTGGTGCCAAGGGTAGAGAACACGTCGTTCCACTGCCATGTGGGTGCTGTCGTGGCATTGCAGTACACCAGCTTCAGTGAGGGCAGCTCTGAAAAGGCACCCGAGCCGATGGTGGTCAACGTAGATGGAAGCCTGACGGTGTGGAGCTTCGAGCATCCCACGAAGGCGTAGGCATCGATGGCCGTCACACATTTGCCAATCTTTACCTCCGTCAGGTAACTACAGAACCGGAAGGCCATAGGGCCTATCACCACTTGACGACCAAATATATAGTCAGGAATGGTGAGAATGCCTTTCTCATAGTGGGAAATGCAGGCGTTAAAGCCATTGCCCAGGGTGACAGTGTTAGCCTCGTCGTCGAACAGGGCGACGGCCTCTATTTCTTTGCTGGAGGAATTATCAACTAACGAGAGCGTCACTATGCCCTGCCGTTTAGCGGCACTTGCCGTCAACGACAGCAACACAGCCATCATGAGGATATAATATTTCTTTGTCATCATCTTCAATCTTTATTCTTCATTCTTCACTCTTCATTCTTCATTTTCAATTGTCTCCCGTCAGCACCCATTTGTAGAGCCAGTAGTCAGGCGATTCGCCAGCAATGTAGAGGGATGCCCCATAGAAGTAGAAGTCGGAGCCGGCGGCCACATGGTCGTTGGCTGTGGGGGTGTCATAGACGAACACGTCGGCGTCTTTCTTTCCGGCTAAAGTAGGATGAAGTCCAGCTCTTGAATGGCGGTCGCTGTTGTCGTAGAAAAAGTAGGTGAGATCGCTCTGGTTCTTGATGAACGAGAGGAGGTTGGCGTAGGGCACCACCGTGTCGTAGGTGGAGTGGTAGAAGGCCACGCGGTGCTGCGGCTTCCAGCCCACGGTGAGGTTGTTGCTCTCCAAGGCGCGGTGCAGGTCCTCCATCACGCCGCGGCCGGTGGGCGTGAGGCGGTTTCCCTGACCATCCTCGAAGTTGTTCACGTTGCTGAGATAAGCATAACACTCAGGGAGGAACATCTTATCCATCTTGCCCCACACGTTGTCACCGTCGTCATAGAACAGCATTTTCGCCATCTGGTCAGCGTCATACCTGCCACCCACCGTGATGGGGGCTCCGTATGGATTGTTGATGGTGCCAGTCCAGTCATTGCCATTATTCATGCAATTGCGATACACCTCGGTCACGCGTCCGGTGCTGTACTGGTCGTCATTTTTTTTCTCGCTCTTCGCTTCAATCATCTTTGTTGAGGAAGTGGCAAAGAAAAGGTCGGTGAGGTAGTCGCTCAGTTTGTGCTGGCGCATCATGGGGTTGCTGTCGCACATACCCTTCAGGATGAGCGGCATGACAATGGGCATGGAAAGGGTGCCCGGTTTGTGCTCGGTTTTCTGTTCCACGCCGTCATCAATGTGGTAGGTGTGTCCGTCGTCCTCTACGTAGTAGCGCACATGGGCCACTGGGTCGTAGGGGCCGTCGCCGCAGACGGAGCCTGCAAAGTGAAGCTCGTCGGCCAGGCCGTTGGTCTCAATGAACTTATGCGTGGCCAGCGACACGCTGCCGCCCTGCGAGTAGCCTATGCAGACGCTCTTCCAACCATCTTCGAATTCGGGATAGTCCTTTGAATGGTAAAGAGCCAGGCCATAACGCACAGCATCCACCACCTGACGGGCCGTCAGTTCCTGATAGAGATACGGGTGCGGGCGGTCGGCAGTACATCCATAGCCCTCATAGTCGGCCAGGATGACGAGACAGCATGGCTGGCGCACGGCGTCGTAGCGGCAATACTCTAAAAGCATGCCATTGCCGCTCTGTGCGCTTCCACCATGATTGTAGTTAGTGGGGCACTCGTAGTTGCTGGTGATGGTCTCATGGCAACCGATGACCAGGTTTTCGGGTTTAGCCTTGAAATGAAAAAGCATTCCGGTAGGTACGCCCATCAGGGCACTCAGCACCACTTTGTTGCCATTGGCATCGACAGAGGGATACTTGTAGGAATAGAGAAAGGCCTGGGAGCCAAATTCCTGCCTGCCTTCAAACCCCATGTCACCGTACTGGTCTGTATCAGGTGTTACACCGGCTATTCTGCGGCGGCCCATGGCGGGCTGCGAGGCCAGTTGCTGGTACTCTTCCTCGGTCAGCACTTTGCGGCCATCATCGATGTGAAGTGTGTCAATGGTTCCCGTCTCAGCGTTCACCACAAGCGAGTCGTGGCTCATAAACTGAAGGTAGCGCACCTCCGTCACCTCCACGTCGCTGGCATCCACCGTCTTGGAAATGTCGCCGAACTGTCCTTGTGCCCAGGAGCTTGCCGCCATGAGGGGAAAGGTGAGAATCATAAATGCTTTTCGTTTCATTGTAAAAATGTTTATTACTTTGCTAACAGCGTGCAAAGGTACGAATTTTTTTTGAGATTCATCTACTGATTGGCATTTTTTTTAGGGAAAATAGTGGATTGTGGCCTTGTCATTTGAAATAAATCAAGTAAACGGATGCTGGCGGAAGGATTATGCCTGTAGATTTGTGTGCGCGCAAACAATTGTTTACCTTTGCACCCGATTTCAATAGGTATAAGACAAGTAATGAGAACTTTAGACTTCAGGCCGAAGATGTTGTCGGCCATTCGTAACTACAACAAGCAGACATTCATGGCCGACCTCATGGCCGGCATCATCGTGGGCATCGTGGCCCTGCCGCTGGCCATCGCCTTCGGCATCGCCAGCGGCGTGAGTCCTGAAAAGGGCATCATCACCGCCATCGTGGCCGGCCTGGCCATCAGCCTTTTCGGCGGCAGCAAGGTGCAGATTGGCGGCCCCACAGGAGCCTTCATCGTCATCGTGGCGGGCATCATCAACCAGTACGGCATGGAGGGCCTCACCATCGCCACGCTCATGGCGGGCGTGTTCCTCATCGGCTTCGGCCTGCTGCGTCTGGGCACCATCATCAAGTACATCCCCTACCCCATCGTCGTGGGCTTCACCAGCGGCATCGCCGTCACCATCTTCACCACACAGGTGAAAGACCTGCTGGGCATGCAGATAGACGGCCCAGTGCCAGGCGATTTCATCGAACGGTGGGGAGTCTATTTCCAGAACCTGACCCACATCGACCCCTGGAGCGCTGCCATCGGCATAGCCAGCGTCGTCCTCATCGGCGCCTGGCCCTTGCTCACAACCCATACCTCCCACCATTCCCCTGAAGGAGGGAAGGGTTCCTCCCTTCTGGGGAGGACAGGAGGAGGGCACCATTTCTCATTCCTGAAGAAGATTCCCGGCTCGCTGGTGGCCATCATCGTGATGACCGTCCTGGCGCTGCTGCTGAAGGAATATGCCGACGTGACGTCGATAGAGACCATCGGCGACCGATTCAGCATCAAGTCGCAGATGCCGCGAGCCGTCATGCCCGCCCTGTCGTGGGAGCAGATAAAGGCACTCGTGGCTCCGGCCATGACCATCGCCGTGCTGGGAGCCATCGAGAGCCTGCTATCGGCCACCGTGGCCGACGGCGTCATCGGAGACCACCACAACTCAAACACCGAACTGGTTGGCCAAGGCATAGCCAACATCCTGTCGCCCGTCTTCGGCGGCATCCCCGCCACGGGAGCCATCGCCCGCACCATGACGAACATCAACAACGGCGGGCGCACGCCCATTGCCGGCATCATCCATGCCGCCGTGCTGCTGCTCATCTTCCTCTTCCTCATGCCCCTGGCACAGTATATCCCCATGGCCTGTCTGGCCGGCGTGCTCGTGGTGGTGAGCTACGGCATGAGCGGCTGGCGCTCCTTCCGTGCCCTGATGCGCAACCCGAAGAGCGACATCACCGTGCTGGTGACCACATTCCTGCTCACCATCATCTTCGACCTCACCGTGGCCATCGAGGTGGGACTCATCTGCGCCTGCCTGCTCTTCATGCGCCGCATGAGCGAGACCACCGACGTGCGTGCCGTCTACGACGAGATTGACCTCAACGAGGATGCCGACATGCAGGCCGGAAACCTCGACCACCTCACCATCCCCCAGGGCGTGGAGGTGTACGAAATCAACGGTCCTTATTTCTTCGGCGCCGGCAGCCGTTTCGAAGACCTGATGGCACGCTACGGCGGACGACCGCAGGTGCGCATCATCCGCATGCGTAAGGTGCCGTTCATCGACTCCACCGGTCTGCACAACCTGGAGAACATGTGCCGCATGAGCCAGCGCGAGGGTATCACCGTCGTCCTCTCTGGCGTCAACGAGAAGGTGGAGGCCGTGCTGCGCCGCAACGGCTTCCCGGAGCTGCTGGGGCAGGAGAACATCTGCAACCACATCGACCTGGCTCTGCAGCGTGCCCGCATGCTGACGGGGAAAGAGCATACGGCTTAGTAGTGGACTAAGAAATAGCTGATTATTCATTATTATTTGAGAATTGCCTACAAGGGAGGAATGTGGCAACCGCTTTGTACGCCACAGGAAGTCCGCATCGTACTCCCCTCTTGAATCCTGCCCATACGGGAGGATTCAAGGGGGGGAGCGCCTTGCGGAGAAGTTTATCAGGGTCAGATAAATAGGGTCAGTTCATTCAGGGGGCAACTACAATATCATTGCCAAAAATATAGTACATCAAATTGGACTCCCTACATCTCTCGCGCGCGTGCGCGTAATAAACGCGAAAAAAGGCGCTACAAGCGCTACTTTGGCACCAAACAGAATGATTAACAAGCTGTTGCCTGTAGCTACATCGCATTTTTAGGAGCTACTCTTGTAGCTACAGGCAGCGAGAAGTGAAGAGCGGAAAATACTGCCGCCGCTCTGAAAAATACTGCCGCCGTTTGAAAAAATACTGCCGCCGTTTGGAAAAATACGAACGCCGTTTGGAAAAATACTGCCGCCGTTTGGAAAAATACTGCCGCCGTTTGGTACTGTAGCTACAAAAGTAGCTCCAAAAAGAGCCATGTAGCTACAAGCAACGGTTTGCAGACCAGAAAGTTAGCCGTCAAAGTAGCGCCTGTAGCGCCAAAAAATGTCTTACGCGCGCGCGTGATACGCAAGAAAGCTGAACGACCAGTGACTCCTTACTCACTAAAAGCACGTATCTGCTGCCTGGTGATGGTGACGAAGGTCAGCGCATAGCCGTTGCCTACGTGATAGGAGGCATCCTCAAAGCAAATGGCCACGTCGCCATTGGGCAGGCGCACCATAGTGGAGTAGGCGGCATAGCCGGGCTGTATGGTCATCACGTCGTGCCACGAGCGGCCTTCGTCGCGGCTCATGGCCAGCACGAGATTGGCGCGGTCGGAAGGATGCTTCAGATAGGTATGCAGCATGACATCCTTATTATAGCGCAGGATATCGGCATTGCAGGCATTGCCGTTCGTGATGTCGTCGTTGGTCCATTGCTGCTGCCAGCGGGTGCCGTCGGCTTCAGCAGTATTGAAGCCCCGAGCGCCCGACCGCCGCACGGAGATGAGCAGGCGGCCGTCGTTCAGCTGCTCCAGCTTCGACTCGTCGCCGCCGGCAAAGGCTCTGTCAGGGCCCAGCTGCCAGCTCTCGCCGTTGTCGCGTGAGGAGAGGATGTAGCAGTCGGAGGTGTAGCTGCCCTTCTCGCTCAGCGTGTTGGTGGTGAACAGCACCGTGCCGTCGCGGGTGGTGAGTCCTTTTCCCGAAGTAGTGAAAATGCTCCAGAATCCCAGACTGTCGGTCAGCCCGTGGGCTGCGTCGTGGAAGTGGCTCGCCGTCAGCTCGCGCACGGGCGTCCAGTTTTCGCCGTTGTCGTCGCTCATGGTGATGCCCATGTGCCGCATGCCGTGGAAATAGTTGTTGCGCCCTGCCGCCATGATGCAGACGATGCGCCCGCTGGGGGTCAGCGCCAGCGCCGGGTCGCCAAAGCCGTAACGGCCGTCGCTCAGGCCGTCGCCCCGGGCAATGGTCTGCTGGGGCGACCATGTGCGTCCCCCGTCGCTGCTCCGCCTGACGGCCACGTCGATGCGGTGGTTGCCCAGGTCGGCATTGCTGTCGTAGCGGCGGTCGGCAGCCACAAGCAGATGGCCGTTCCGGTCGAGAATCATGGCAGGAATGCGGTAGAAACGGCAGCTGTCGGTGGTAGGCACAAAGACCAGGCTGTGGGTGGCATAGATGCGGGCCTCGCCTTCAGGGTCACCTATTGAATCGGGCACTTCCCAGCATGTTCCGTCCTGATAGTCTATCCGCGTCAGTGACGCGTCGATGCCCCTGCCCAGCTTTGCCTTGTCCTTCACACGGGCCGTCAGCCACAGCCGCTTTTTGGCAATGGTAGATGACGGATGGAGGGTGAAGCTCACGCGCTCTGCCGCCCAGGCCTGCCCGAGGAAAGTGGGAGCCGCGTCGGCATAGAACTCGTCGGCATCGCTGGCAAAGAGCTGTAGGCCGACAACATGCTGCCTCGTGTCTCCCTTCAGCCGGAAGGTCAGTCGCGTGATGGGTTTGTCGTCCTGGAAGTCCATCCTCAGCAACAATGCACGCTGGCTGCCGCGCCCAGTGGTGTGGTAACCCTGCATCACCGTCACTCCCTCTGCACTGGCTGTCAGCGCGATGGCTGCTGCCAGCAAAATAAAGAATCGTCTTTTCATCGTCATGTTCTTTTTCCCTGCAAAGTTAGTGTTTTTTGTTGAAAAAGCCAAATATTGGCGGGAAATGAAGAGAAAATGTAAGTTTCACAGCCTTTATGGCGGTTATTTGCAGAATTTTTCGTAATTTTGCAGACAGAATGTGAAACAAATCCAACTTACCGCAGCAAATATGAAGAGAATCATGACTTGCGTCGCAGGGGCACTCCTGGCCTTGACGGCGACTGCACAGGCTCCAGCAGCAGCACAGCGCCCCCCTGTCACCCCGGCCTGGGCCTTGGGACACATCGTGTGGGAGGACAGTCTGAACACGACGGCAGGTGCTGAACAGCTGGTCAACGGATACCTGTCGAGGGACATCCCCGTGGATGCAGTGATTATCGACAGTCCTTGGTCGACGACTTACAACGACTTCAACTGGGACCGCCAGCGCTATGCCGACCCGGAAGCCATGATTCAAGGCTTCAGCCAGAAGGGGGTGCGGACCATCCTCTGGGTGACGGGCAACGTCAACGAGCGGTGCAAGGACACGCCGCAGCAGAAGAGCGAGACCTACGACGAGGTGGTCAGCCGCAACTTCGGTGTGAACAACAGCCAGCCCTACGAATGGTGGAAGGGCTACGGCCAGCACATCGACTTCACCAACGCAGAGGCCACGAAATGGTGGTACGGCCAGCTGGACAAGGTCTTTACGAAGGGCGTCTACGGCTGGAAGACCGATCAGGGCGAGCAGCATCTGCCCAAGGAGTTCGACACCTCCAAGGGGCACATGACCAACGAGGAGTTCCGCCACTTCTACTACGACGCCATGTACGACTATACCGTCAGCCGCAAGCACGACGGCATCATCATCGCACGGCCCTTCTCCCATCAGGGTGGCCTGGAGGCCAGCGTCGGGAAAATGAGCCTGGGCTGGTGCGGCGACTTCACGGGCAGCTTCAAAGGCCTGAAACATCAGATAGACAACATCTTCCGCTCAGCACAATACGGCTACGGCGCCATCGCCACCGAGGTCGGCGGATTCTGGGAAGACCGTTCCGAAGCCGCTGAGCTGGTGCGCTATGCGCAGTTCGGCTGCATGACAGCGGCGATGATCAACGGCGGCATGAATGGGGCCTTCACCAACCACCTGCCGTGGTGGCACAGCCAGGAGGCGGAGGCTATCTACCGCGACTGCGTCAAGCTGATGAAACAGCTCACGCCCTATAAGTTCTCCACCCTCGTGGATGCCCACCTGCACGGCGGCTCGCTGATGAAGAACACCAACCTCAGCGAGGAGAGCCACCAGCTGGGGAACGACCTCTTCACGAAGGCCATCACCTCGGACGAAAACCGCGTCACCTTCCATCTGCCCGCCGACGGCGAATGGACAGACTACTGGAGCAGCAAGCGCTATCAGGGCGGCGAACTGCTGACGAAGACCTATCCTCTCCACCAGTTCCCCCTTTTCGTCAGGACAGGGGCCATCATCCCTATGTACGACGTCGCGCAGAATCGGGGGATTGTCTTCTGCATCTGGCCTGAAGGGCGGTCATCGCGCACGTTCCATCTTCCCAAGGGCGACGGCACCGACTACTACGACTGTACCGTCAGCTACGACGAAGCGACGGGCAAAGCCGTCATCGACTCCGACTTTTCCTCCTCCTTCACTGTGCAAATCGGCAACAAGACCGCGACGGGAAAAGGTAGACACATTGAATTATTCTTCGAAGTCTGCACCCTGCCCGCCGAAGCCTGGAAAGAGTCGGAGTGGCTATGCGTGGCCGACGCGCCGGAAGTGAAAGGACGGGTGAATGACCATACGCGGGCGGCCGATGGCGCCAGCTGGTTTGTGACGACTATCGTGAATGAGCAAAAGGTCAGCAAGGCGCTATGGATGACCGTGAGCCTAGGCGTGAACGAGCTCTATGTGAACGGCGAGCGCATCGGAAAGGAAGTGCTGCGCCCCGGCTTCTCTCACCATAGCCGCACGAAGTACTCGTTCACCTACGACGTCACCAGGCAGTTCAAGGCGAAGAAAGGCGGCGTGAACATGCTGGCCGCGCAGGTGACACCTGGCTGGTGGGCCGACAAAATCATCACGCCGAGCGGCTCCAATGGCATGTACGGCCAGAAGTGTGCGTTCCGAGGCGTGCTGGAAGTGACGTTCGCCGATGGCAGCACCCGCCGGTATGGCACGAACACGAAAGACTGGAAGGCGGGCATAGCAGGGCCTGTCAGGCATGCCGCCATCTTCGACGGCGAGGAGTACGACGCACGCCAGCCGTTGGGATTCCTTTCACCCGAGTTGCTTGGCACACCTGCTGTCAGCAATGAATATGTAGGCATCATCGTGCCTGAGAACGGCGCAGAGGTCTACCAGCTCAGTCAGCTGGCGCTGAATCCACAGCGTGCCTACGTCTATTCCAAGGTTGAGGGAGCCACCGCCAGGGCATTCGGCAAGATTGTCATCGACCGCGAATATGCTGTTGGCACTACGTCCGTGAAAAACGGTGTTCAACCTTTGCCCATAATCATCCGGCCCGGCGAACATCTGGTGGTCGACTTCGGCCAGAACTGTGCCGCCGTGCCATCGTTCCGGTTTAAGGCGAAGGAAGGCACCCGCCTCTCTTGCCTGCCCGCCGAGCTGACCAACGACGGCAACGGCGCCAAGAACCGAGGCATGGACGGACCGGAGGGGAGCATACACCGCCGCAACCTGCGCATCCACGACAAGAGCGTCCGTCTGGACTACACCTTTCCCTCAGGGAAGGGCGGGAGGACGGCGCTACCGGTGGAGTACACGCCGCGCTGCACTTTCTTCGGCTATCGCTTCCTTGACATCACAGTTTCCGACGAGGTGGTCATCGAGCAAATACGCTCCATCCCCGTCAGCTCCATTACGCCCGAAATAGAAACAGGACACATCACCACCGGCAATGACCTCATCAACCAGCTGATCTCAAACACCCTCTGGGGCATGCGCTCCAACTACCTGAGCGTGCCCACCGACTGCCCGCAACGCAACGAGCGACTGGGATGGACGGCCGACACGCAGGTATTCTGCGAGACGGGCACCTTCTTTGCCAACACCAACCGCTTCTTCCACAAATGGCTGCGCGACCTGCGCGACACGCAGAGCGAACAGGGCGGTTATCCAGGCGTGGCACCGGCAGGACAGTACGGCTGTGGCCCCAACGAATATATGCGTCTGGGATGGGCTGACGCGGGCATCATCGTGCCCTGGACCATCTGGAAGCAGTATGGTGACGCATCCATCATCGAGGAGAGCTGGGAATCGATGGAGCGCTACATGACTCACATCAGCAAGACAAAATACGACCACACGGCCCTCAGCAGGGAGAACGGCAACTACCAATGGGCCGACTGGCTGAGCTACGAACCGCTGGAGAGCTGCGGCGGAGGGGCTTTCAAGAACGGGCGCCCACTGCCCGAGGCCATCGAATACTGGAACTATCTGGGTGCCTCCTACTGGGCCATCGATGCCGGAATGATGGCCGACATGGCAAAAGCCACAGGGAGAGACGCCGATGAGTACCTGGCGATGGTGTCTGAGGCCAAGGCCTTCCTCCGCGAGCGATTCTTCCAGGCCGACGGCACCTTCAAGTGCAGCATCCTCAACACCATGCAGACGCCCGCTCTCTTTGCCCTGCACAACAACCTCTTTGAGGGCAAGGCAAAAGCGAAGACGACAGAGCGACTGCGCGAGAACTTCCGCCAGCATGGCGACTGTCTGCAGACAGGCTTCCTCGGCACCTCCATCCTTATGCCCACGCTGACAGAGAACGGCATGGCCGATGTGGCCTACACGCTGCTCTTCCAGCGCAAGAATCCCAGCTGGCTCTACTCCGTCGACAATGGAGCCACCACTATCTGGGAGCGCTGGAACAGCTACACCAAGGAGAGCGGCATGGGGCCAAACGGCATGAACAGCTTCAACCATTATGCCTACGGCTGCGTATGTCAGTGGATATGGCAGACGTGTGCAGGCATCGCCAGCGCCACCTCACAGCCAGGTTTCAAGCACATCATCATGCGTCCCGTCCCCGACCGCCGTCTTGGCCATCTCGACGCCTCCTACCAATCGGCGGCAGGGCTCATTGAGAGTCACTGGAAGTACGAGGGCGATGACTGGACATGGACATTCACCATCCCCAAAGGTGCAACAGCCTCCGTAACTCTCCCGGGAGAGAACGAAACGAAAGACTACCAAGCCGGCACCTACACCCTGCACAAAACCCTCAGATGAAAAGGACACTGCTACACCCCCGTCCGTCCCCTCTGCTGCAGTCCCGTCCGTCCCCCTTTGCTGCGACGCCGTCGCAGCCCCCTGCTGCAGCCCCGTCCGTCCCCGCTGCTGCAGTCCCGTCCGTCCTCCTTTGCTGCGACGCCGTCGCAGCCCCCGCCAAGCCCCTACAGCCTCTTCGCTACACCCCCAAAAAACAACAACCAGAAAAACAGAACAATGAAACGCAACGTAAAATTCCTCCTGGGCATGCTGTTTGCCCTGTCGTTCACCCAGTCAGTGGCTCAGCCCACCGTCCGCTTCGATGCCACGAAGACCCATCAGCGCGTAACCGGCTTCGGCGGCTTCGTCTGCTCGCCGCAGTTCCAGTACAACCACATGTCTAACAGCGACATCAAGAAGGTGTGGGGACCCACGAGCACTGTGGGCTGCAACATCATGCGCCTCTACATCCCCATTGGCCGCAACGCCTGGAGCCAGTCGCTGCAGACGGCTAAGACCGCCAAGCAGATGGGGCTCATCGTCTTCGCATCGCCGTGGGGACAGCCCGCCGAGTGGAAGACCAACAATTCGAGTAACGCCAAGAACGAGCAAGGCGTAGAGGGACGGCTGAAGCGCGAGAACTGGCCCGACTATGCGCAGTACCTCGAGGACTACGTGCAGTATCTGCGCAACAACGGCGTCGAGCTGGATGCTATCTCCATCCAGAACGAGCCCGACTGGCCTGCCAGCTACGCCGGCTGCCTGTGGAGCGCCAGCGAGATTGCCGAGTTCGTCAAGCTCTACGGAGCCAGTATCAGCTGTAAGGTGATGGCCCCGGAGACCCTCTCCGTGAGCGACAACTACGTGAACGCGCTGAACAAGAGCGACGTGCTGCCGGGATTCGACATCTACGGCGGCCATCAGTACGGCGGCATACAGTCGGCCTACAAGCAGCTGGCTCAGAAAGGCAAGGAGATATGGATGACGGAGTACCTCATCAACTGGAACGAGGCAGAGAACAACACCCGCAACTTCGACTTCTCGAAAGACTTCTTCAACTTCTTCCGCGCCATCAACACCTGCATGCTCGGCGACTTCAACGCCTGGATACACTACGCTGCCAAGCGCTACTATGGCATGCTGGGCGACGGACAGCGAGGGGCAGGCAGCAGCGGCACCGTGACGAAGCGAGGATACATCATGGCCCACTTCGCCAAATTTGTCACCGGCATGACACGCATCGACATTGACTTCGGCGCCACTTCCCTGGAAGGGTCGGCCTATCTCTCCGCGTCGGCCGACACGGTGGTGGCCGTCGTGGCCAACGCCACCGACGAGGAAGCAGTCGCCAAGATGGACCTGCCCTTCTACACTCAGGGCTACTCGCTCTCCTACACCAACAAGACGAAAAACATGACCGCCACACAGCTTGAAGTCGAAGAGACCTGCCGCCCCGTGGCCACCATCCCCGCCCAGAGCGTCAGCACGCTGCTCTTCGTCAAGAGCCGCGACCGCCAGCCCTCGGACATGAAGGGAAGCACCAAGCGCTTCGACCGCATCGACGACATGGCAGCCACGAAGACAACCTTTGGCACGGGATACAAGATGAGCGGCAAGACGAAGAAGTTCGACCACAGCAACCCGCTCATCTCCTCGCGTACAGATGCCGCCAACGGCTACGTTGCCCTGGACGACCGCTACAGCCGTCTGGTGATGGAAGTGAAGAAGGTCACCTCGACCATGAACTACAGCTCCGCCAAGACCACGCTCGTCTATGTGAATGCCGCAGGGAAAGTGGCCTCCCACGACTACGGCGACTTGAGCCTCGACCGACATGAGAACTTCAGCCTCGTCTTCGACCTCTCACCAGCCACGCTGCCCGACGGCTGCCGCGGTCTCATCTCGCTGACCAACAACAACTGGTCGTCGACGCTCACGCTGACACTGGGCGACGTAACTCTGGACAACGGCTCCAGCCTCTATGCCGCCACGCTCAGCGGCAACTATGTGGAGGATGACAGCTATGTGCAGGAGTACACTGCCGATGCCCAATGCACCAGTCTCGACATGACCCTGGTGGGCAACCTGCCCTCCACCCTGCCCTGGCTTGAAGGCAGCAACCGCGTGGTGTTCTTGCCCGACGGAGCCGGCAGCACGGCAGCCAACACGGTCGCCGACGGTCAGTGCCGGGAGCTGGTGCTCACGGCCGACGGCGGCGACTTCCGCCCCAACCGCTCCTTCCAGGCCGAAAAAATCGCCTTCACCACGACGGTCGACGGCTGCCGCCTGATGATGCTGCCCTTCACCGCCATGATCCCCAACGGTGCGAAAGCCTATATCTTCGGCGACGACCTCATTCCTGCTCAGATGCGCTCCGTGCCTGCCAACAAGCCGGTGCTCATCGAAGCCCAGGGCGAGCTGACCTTCACCGGCCAGGGCGAGGTGACGTTCGTCAAGTCGCCCGTTGCCGACAAGGTGCGCGGCAGCTATACAGCCATACCCCTCTATGTCGGCGACTATGTGCTGGCTCAGCAGGACGGCCAGTGGGGTTTCCTCCGCATCGACTCGCCCTCGATGCTCAGCCCCTTCGGCGTCTACGCCGCCTTCGACTCGCAAGCCCCCTTCCTCCCCTTGGGCCAGGATCCGTCGGGCATCACCACCACCATCGGAACCCCCTCTCCCCCTGTGACCTACGACCTGCAGGGGCGCAGCCTGCCCGCCGCCCCGCTGAAGCCGGGACTCTACATCAGGAGTGGAAAGAAAGTGCTCGTAAGATGAAAGCAGGAAAAAAAAACAACACTTCCATAGCTGTAAATAAAAAGAAAAAAGTGGCGAAAGTTTTGGCAGATAAATAGAAAATGCGTAATTTTGCATGCAAAGTCAGAATAAAGACATGCGCAGGATATTTTACATATTATATTTATTTGTTGCAGCCCTGATGACAGGCTGTACGGGAACAGGCGAAGGTGCTGACGCTGGAGACTCCCCATCAAAGGGGAGAAGTGCCTTTCGCAACGGGGAAGATACCATCTATACCCTGGACGCAGCCATGAACATCTATGGCTATCAGCCGACGAGGGCACTGCAGATTCTCGACTCAGCGGTCATCGTTGGCAACATCAGCAAGTTCCAGGCCGACATAAGCAGGGCGAGGGTATACAGCTCGTCGCTGATGAATGACCAGCTCGACTCGCTGCTCGGCGGGCCGAAGAACATCAGGCTTGACTCGGCCCGTATCGTCGGTGAGCGCATGCTCAGACACGATTCCGTCAAGTCCAGCTTGGAGAGACGGAAGGATGTGCTGGAGATTCTGACCTATACCGCAAGGATGCGGGGTGACACGATAGGATGGATGCAGCGGGCGCTCGAACTCGTCGACGTATGCCACCAGCAGGGAGCCGGCGCAGAGACCGACGCCCTCCGCACAGAGGCAGAGATAGGAGCGTCGCTCTGCTTCATGGGAAAGCGGGAAGAGGGCATGGCGAAACTGGACAGCGTGATAAACTGCCTCACGCCCGGCCCCTATCCCCATGCAGAGGAGCCAGGGGTAAGGCAATTCCGTTTCAACGAGCTCGACGCCCTGATCATCGCCTTGAAGCGGAAAATTGCCATACTCAGCTCGTTTAACCAATATGCCGAGACGCTGCCCCTCTCCCGTCGCATCATCGAGCAGCTGGAGGACTACGAGGCGAACCCTGATGCCTACCACGACAGCACCAAGCGCGAGCCGGCGGACAAGGCCAAAAGGGAAGACTACATCCGCTTCTACCGCAACCAGGCCCAAAACTTTCTCACCGCAGCCTATTCGTCCCTGATTGAACACAGCGACATGCTCGAAACCTTCGAGCAGATAGAGACCAGCGTGCACGATGCTACGGCCCGTGAGCACATTGCACGCTACGACGCCCTGCAGAAGCAGATGGAGGCCGAGCGTCAGCACGCCACCATCATCAAGGCCAACCTGACCATCGCGGCCATCGCCATCCTCGCCCTGCTAATCCTCGCCTTTGCCCTCGTCGTCATCTACAAGAACAGGACCATCAGCCGCAAGAACCGCATCCTGGCCAAGCAGATAGCAGAAACGGTGAACAGCAAGAAAATGTATTGGGAAGAGAAGCTGACACAGGCACCGCCAACGGCCTCCGACCCCAACGCCCTCAGCGACGAACAGCTCTTCAAGTACCTCCACGAGGTCATCGTACGCGAGAAGCTATTCCTCAGTCCGTCGTTCGGGCGACAGTCCGTCATGGAACGTTTCAACCTGTCGAAGGAGCGCGTCGGAGCCGTCTTCTCCAAGGGCGGCAAATATGCCAATATGAGCAACTACATCCAGCATATTCGTCTGGAATATGCAGCTAAACTACTGGTTGAACAGCCCGATACGAGCATTGTGCAGATTGCTGCCGACAGCGGTTTCAGCAGCTGTGCCTATTTCAGCGACCGCTTCCGTCAGCATTTCGGCATTTCTCCCAGCGGCTTCCGCCAGTCAGCACCGTCAACAAGCAGTGCGGTGTCATGATGAACGGACGGCCAATGTTTGTCAACGGAATAACGCCTTATCGGCTTGCTGCTTCACTCATTGAAACATCGGTAACAATTAGTTGCTTTCCCGTTCCACCCAGTTTTCCACTTTCACACCAGGCATCTGCTCGAAGTGTTTCACATTGTCGGTAACCACAGTCAGGCCGTAGTGCAGGGCAGTAGCTCCAATCAATATATCGAAGTTGCCGATTTCTTTGTCCAGCGCCTTCTTCTGCTGCTTCAAGGCACAGCGAATCAGGGCGTACTCATCGAAAACATCACTGATGTCAAGTACGGTAATAAAACGACGCAGCCATTCTGGCTCTTTGATATGCCGCTCGTAGTCACCACTGAAGTAGGCTCCAAAAGTCAACTCAGCTAGCGAGACCTCTGAGACAAAAAGCTGCGTGGTGGATAGTTCCATAATGTGTTGTGTCACCCCATTACGTTGGTGGAAGTGCTCGATCCAAGTGTTCGTATCCAAAATATATTTCTCCATAGCCTCAGTCCATGTTTACCTCACTTAGTGTATCGTTCTTACGGCACTCCTTGATGGCAGCCTCCATGCGGGCAGCATCCTCAGGGTCGTCTGCCCAGCAACCGGCCAAGCTCATCAGTCCAGCCTTGCGTTCCTCCTCTGTCAACTGCGGAGGTGGAGGCGTCTCAGCTATGGCACTGGTAGGCGACGGTTTCTTCAATACATTTGTCGGCATAATCTTAATATGTTTGGTTTGTGGGGGCGAAGGTACAAATAAATTCCGAATAATCAAAATATTATCGTAACAAATTAGC
This sequence comes from Prevotella sp., assembly GCA_024697405.1. Lineage (GTDB taxonomy): Bacteria > Bacteroidota > Bacteroidia > Bacteroidales > Bacteroidaceae > Prevotella. The sequence goes on along the minus strand of JAILFU010000012.1, from coordinate 5,700 downwards.
GAAATGAAACATTTAGCCTGTTAAGTATGATGGGTAACCCACTCTATTAACTGTGAGCCCATCTACTGTGATGAAGGATTACTGTTGCGGTATTGTTTTGCCGTCATGCCGGTGACGCGCTTGAAATATCGGTAGAAGGATGTGGGTTCGGTGAAGCCAAGCAGATAGGCTGTCTCCTGGAGCGTCTGTGTGGCGTGTGACTCGATGAGTCGCTTGGCCTGAGCCGCCACATATTGCTCTATCCATTTCACTGGCGAGAGACCGTTGGTGGCTGAGCGTACGACTTTGCTAAGGTACTTGGGTGTAAGGTTCAGCAAATCAGCGTAGTACTTCACTTCCTTCGACTCCCTATAGTGTTGTACCACCAGGTCGCAGAAGCGGTTGAAGATGTCTGCATGGCGGTTCTCTGCCCATTGCCGGTCCTGATCACGACGGTATAAGTTGAGAAACTCATAGCCCACGGCGAGTTGTGCCAACAGCGTCTGATAGCGATGGGGCAGCTCCTTGTCGGTGTGGCTGGCGATGATGGCGAGCTGGTCAACGATGGTGAGCAGGTGCGCAGCCTGTTCGTCGGTCAGCGAACAAACGGGAGCGTTGTTGAATTTCTCGTGGTCGTGGGTGAAGGAGTGGAAACGGAGGTCATAGAGCATCTTCGGTGAGATGAACAGCAGGACATAGGTGAAGTCTTCGGAACAGTCCATCGGGTGCATGATATGGCCGGGAAGAATGATGGCCAGGTCGTTTTTGTGATGGGTGATGACCCGCATGTCGTACATGGCACGTGCGCTGCCGCTGTCGCCATGACGCTGCTTTTCAAGCGTATGAAGCAGCCCGTGGTGCTGGGCTGCATTGTGGCGGCCGTTCTTCCTGCCTTCGTAGTTCCTGCCAGCGGCCAGAAGGCGTTCAGGCTGAACCACCTCGTAGACAGCGTACTGACGGCGAAATACTGGCGTGCCGACATCGACACCTGCTACATCACCCGGCCAAGGACCAAGTGGACGCTGATGGGACGGTTGAACGTGTCGGGGGCTCGAATCAAAAACGAAGGAATGCAGCACGGGCAGCACTTCGCCTCGGAACTGCAGGCCGACTACAAATCGACGCTCTGCGCCGGCGTGAGCTATCTGGGAATGTCGGCCAGCTTCGCGCTGAACCCTGCGAAGATGCTGGGCAAATATCGCGACTACGAGCTGAACTTCCGCTCCTACGGCAAGACCTTCGGCTACGACATCGCCTATCAGGACGCCCATAACTTCAAGGGCTGGCACGAGGCGGGAGGCGTGCGGCAGGACATCACCACGACGGAGGATATGTTCAAGCTGCGCACGCTGAACGTGAGTGCCTACTATGTATTCAACCACCACCGCTTCTCCTATCCCGCCGCCCTCGCCCACAGCTACATCCAGCGCCGCTCGGCAGGCAGCTTCCTGCTGGCAGCCTCGGGACAGGGTCAGCATGGAGAAGTGAAGGGCGAGCAGACGGAAACGGGAGACGGCCGACAGCCGATGAGTTTCAAGCTGACCAATGTGGCCATCGGGGCCGGCTATGCCTATAACTACGTGCCTGGCAAGGAGTGGCTGCTCCACCTGTCGGTACTGCCCACCTATATCGTCTACAACAAGTCGACGCTCACCATGAGCGACACACGCATCCCCCTGCACCACCGTTTCCCCGATGGCATCATCACGACGCGGGCCGCCGTCGTGAAGCAGTTTGGCAGCAACAAATTCGCCGGAATATCAGCAGTCTACAACTTTACGAACATTGGCGACGAGGAGAGCCTGGCCATCCGCAACCAGAAATGGCTCACCCGCATCTATTTCGGATTCAGACTGTAGTCGTGACAAGGCGGCTGCCGTCGGGCTGTTCCTCAATGGTGACGCGGACGGCATCGTCGGGCAACAGCTCCTCGATGAGCTCCGGCCACTCGATGAAGCAGAGCGAACCGGAGTAGAAATAGTCTTCGTAGCCCATGTCGTAGACCTCTTCCAGCCGCTTGATACGGTAGAAGTCGAAGTGGAAGATATGTCCGACCCCGGCTTCGCCGGGAGGGAGAGGAGCTTCATACTCATTGACAATGGCGAACGTGGGCGAGGTGACGACGTCAGCTACGCCCAGCTCCTGGCAGACGGCCTTGATGAAGGTAGTCTTGCCTGCTCCCATCTTGCCGTAGAAGGCAAAGACGGTGCTCGTTCCAATCTGACTGATGAACTGGCGGGCAGCCTCGCCAATCAGTCCCAGCTGTTGAATCCTTATTTCCATAGTGGCTTGCAGTATGGGTGCAAAGGTACGAAAGAGTTGGGAGTTAGGAGTCAGGAGTTAGAAGTTAATTGCGGAGTTTTAACTTTTTTTGTTAATCTGTCGTTCCGTATTTCAAAGAATTGTATTACTTTTGCACTTTGTTAGCACAACAACCTAACAGCCATTGGCTGACTGCATGGAAACAATAACAGAGAAAACAATCGACATCAAGAAAGTGCTTCGCGACAAGATGGGCAAGAAAGCCCGCTGGGTACCAGGCTTCGCCACCAGCTGGCTGCGGCGCATCATCCACGAGGACCAGTGCAACCAATTCCTCTGGGACGCACGCGACCTGAAAGGCACGGCCTGGCTGGAAGCCTGTCTGCAGTTCCTCGACACGAAAGTGGAACTGACGGGCGAGGAGAACTTCCCTGCCAAGGATGACGGGCGGCTCTACACCTTCGTCTCCAACCACCCCATGGGCGGCATCGACGGCGTGGCACTGGGAACGGTCATCGGCCGTCAGTACGGCGACAATTTCCGCTACCTGGTGAACGACCTGCTGATGAACCTGCCCGGCCTGGCTCCGCTGTGCATCCCCATCAACAAGACGGGCGGTCAGAGCCGCCAGTTCCCCGCCATGGTCGAGGCTGGCTTCAAGAGCAACTACCACATGCTGATGTTTCCTGCCGGCCTGTGCTCGCGGCGACGCGATGGCGAGATACGCGACCTGCCGTGGAAGAAGACCTTCATCACGAAGAGCGTGGAGACACATCGCGACGTGGTGCCCATCCACTTCGGCGGACGCAACTCGAATTTCTTCTACCGCCTCTCGAACTTCAGCGACCGCTACATCAAGAAGGTGAACGTGGCCATGCTCTTCCTGGTCGACGAGATGTACAAGAACACCGGCAACACCTTCCCCGTGCACATTGGCAAGCCCATCCCCTGGCAGACATTCACCGACAAAAGCAAGACACCCGCAGAATGGGCAGAATATGTGAAGGAACAAGTATATCTTAGCCCCCTCAGTTCTTCGCAAAGCAAAGCCAGCAGCGCCGGAGCGAGGGGGGAGGGGGCCTGAACAGCCTCCATAAGACAAGAACCGACAAGTGAGAGAATAAACTATATATAATCATCAACTAAAACCGAGGGAAAGAACAACGCCTGCTCAGACCCCCATCCCCCTGACCCAGGGAGCTTAAGACAATGGACATCATCTCCCCCATCCCCGCCAAACTACTCAAGAGCGAGCTGACACCCGACCGCCAGCTGCGTATGACAAACAAGAGCCACAACGAAATCTACATCGTCACGGCCCACAACGCCCCTAACGTGCTGCGGGAGATAGGCCGCCTGCGCGAGGTGGCTTTCCGCGAGGCCGGCGGCGGCACGGGCAAGGACTGCGACCTCGACGAGTTCGACACCTGCGAGAACTGCTACAAGCAGCTCATCGTGTGGAACCCGGAGGCAGAGGAGATTATCGGAGGCTACCGCTACCTGGAGGGCACGAACTGGGAGATGAACGACGACGGGCAGCCCCGACTGGCCACCAGCCACATGTTCCACTTCTCCGAGAAGTTCCTACGCGACTACATGCCCTACACCATCGAGCTGGGACGCTCGTTCGTCAGCCTGCCCTACCAAAGCTCACGCATGGGGGCAAAGAGCCTCTTCGCGCTCGACAACCTGTGGGACGGACTGGGTGCGCTGACGGTCATCATGCCCAACCTGCGCTATTTCTTCGGCAAGATGACCATGTACCCCAGCTACATCCGCGAAGGGCGCGACATGATTCTCTTCTTCCTCAACAAATATTTCGGCGACAAGGAGAACCTCGTCGTACCCCTGAAGCCCCTGCAGATAGAGACCGACGAGAAACAGCTGGAGAAACTGTTCTGCAAGAACAATTTCAAAGAGGACTACCGCATCCTGAACCAGGAGGTGCGCCGCCTGGGCTACAACATCCCCCCGCTGGTGAACGCCTACATGAGCCTGTCGCCCACAATGAAGCTCTTCGGCACCGCCATCAACTACGGCTTCGGCGACGTGGAGGAGACGGGCATCCTCATCGCCATGGACGAGATACTGGAGGAGAAGCGCGTGCGCCACATAGACTCGTTCATCCGCGAGCACCCCGAGGCTCTGAAGATTACCAGCGGAGCAGGAAAAGTCATCTACAAGACGGGGTACTAGCCCTACCCTCCTGACCTCCCCCAAAGGGGAGAAGATTTTCCCTCACATACCCAACAACGATATAGGCTCTTTGCAGCCATATACACGCGCGCGTGTATTATACGCGCGAAGAAAGGAGCTACAGGAGCTACTTTGAGGCCAAACTCGCTGACTTGCAGAATGTTGCTTGTAGCTACACCATTCTTTTTGGAGCTACAATTGTAGCTACCAAGGTGATACTGGAATATGATGCCGACGTTTGGGGAAATACTAACGCCGTTTGAGAAAATACTGCCGCCGTTTTGGAAAATACGAACGCCGTTTTGGAAAATACTAACGCCGTTTGTTTGAATTCTCTAGAGAATTTAGCGGAAAAGGCCAGTAGCGGAAACTGTAGCTACAGCTGTAGCGCCAAATGGAGGCTTGTAGCTACAGATAATCGTTTACTGTCCAGCAGGTTAGACGTCAAAGTAGCGCGAGTAGCTCGTTTTTTTGCACCTTCTTACGCGCGCGCGTAAGAATTCAACCTACGGATTAAAGGTAGGGGTTGATAACGACCCTGAAAGGCAACGGGTAGGCGAGCATAGCTCGGGAATAGGGGTCGCCTCTCAGTAGCCGCAGGTCGATACGACATGCTGATAAAAGGTACGAGATAATAACGACCCTGAAGGGGTCGCCCTGTATTCAAGCGTTCCTACCATCTGAATAGTTGGGCGACCCCTTCAGGGTCGATGTCGTTAGCATCTGTCTTTCCGGGGGTACTACGTACCCCCGGCTACTGAGAGGAGACGCTTTCAGCGTCTATTGCGGTTGAGGAGACGCTTTCGGCATCTGAAGTTTTCAAACAACGCCACCAATTTTCAACCGTATCGAGATATTTTGGCAACAATAATAGCGGTTGACCTGACCTTAGGTTTCTTCTCCGGCGGTAGCCGCTCCCCTCCCCTCAAGGGGAGGGGTAGGGGTGGGGTCTCTAACTTTTTCCACAGAGAAAGAACAGCTGTAAAACGTAACTTTGTACCGTCGATAATAGATTCGTTGGCAGGATATTAGAGACCCCACCCCTGCCCCTCCCCTTGAGGGGAGGGGAGCGGCTACCGCCGGAGAAGAATTCCCGGGTCAGCTGCTATATCATTGCCAATATTTTTAATGATTATCCGCAATTAGCCGTCCAAAAATTTGGCAGAATCCCTGAAAATGCTTACCTTTGCACCAAGTTTGAAATTCCACTGCAAGATGAAGCTATTTGAATTTACCCAACGTTTCCCCGACGAGGCCTCCTGC
>JAILFU010000216.1 GCA_024697405.1 Prevotella sp. | reverse complement strand
CAATGCCCAGCGTTTCGACATCAATACACCTTGCAGGATAGACGGAACTTGCCATAACTGCAACTCACCTGAAAGCATTTGCAGCTACGTCCACTTTCTGAGAAACAGCAGAAACAAGGGACGGCATGTTGTTGTGCTTGTGAAAATGAGAAATTCCCTGTCGAAAACGCGTCCGGCAGGGAATTTCTCATTTTCTCATTTTCTCATTTTCTAAATTTTTTGCACACTCCTGCTGCATGTGTGCATAGCTAGGTATACCTAAGGTGTATTTTAGGTGTGAAATCTCTCAAAACCCCCGTATATACGGGGGTTTTGCGTTATCCTCATTTTCCTCATTTTCCTCATTAGTGTTTTCTGTGTTTAAGTATTTTTCCAAACGGCTTTCGTATTTTTCAATCATCACTTTTCCCCGGCCAATTGTGGTAAATCCTTATGCTCTGCCCTGCTTCTGTCTATTTTTTCTTTTTCAGCTTTTTCAGTCGTCGGCGGGCGTCGTTGGCCTCGGGGTAGACCTCCAGGGCTTTCTCGTAGTTGCGGATGGCGGCATCGGTCATGTGTTCGTGCTCGCACTCCTTGCCCATGAGCGTGTATTCGGCAGCCAGGCGGCGCAGCTTCTCGTCGGTCTGCTGCTGCTGTGCCTTGAGGGCTTCTATCTCTTCCTTCTGGCGGTTGATGATCTGCAGCTTATGGCGGATGTACCTCTTGGCGAGGGGCTTCTCTATGTCGTAGCGGGAGTGGATGGCGAGCAGGAAATGGTCGAGGAACTGCTGGAAGTCGCCTCGGTCGAAAGCGTGGATGGCGTCGCGGTACTGGCGGTCGGCCTTTCCCTCCTGCATGGCCTGGCTGATGGCAGCCTGGTCGTTGTAGCGGCGTGCGAACTGCACCACCTCCCCGCGCACGAAGATGTCCTGCCGCCGGATGGGTGCAGTGAGTACGATGCCCTCGAGCGAGGTGCAGCGGGAGAGGGCGACGTAGGTCTGTCCGCCGGCGAAGGCACCGCCCGTGAAGTCGATGTTGACCTGGCTGAAGGTGAGACCCTGGCTCTTGTGCACAGTGATGGCCCATGCCAGGCGCAGGGGGAACTGTGTGTAGGTGCCCAGCAGCTGCTCCTCTATCTTCTGCTCCTTCTCGTTGAACACGTAGCGCATGTTCTCCCACACCTCACGCTCGACGTCGAAGTCCACACCGTCTTCTGTCTGCACGGTGATGGTGCCCTCCTCCTCGTCGAGGCCGGTGATGATGCCCAGGGTGCCGTTGACCCAGCGCTTGTCTTTGTCGTTCTTGATGAAGATGACCTGTGCACCGGGCTTCACCTGCAGCTCGATGGGCGTGGGGAACGACTGCTCGGGGAAGTCGCCTTTCGTCCATCCCTGGAACAGGGTGGGGGAGCCGGGCAGGGCGGCCAGCTGCTGCTCGTTGATGTAGTCTACGGTGTCGCGGCGGGTGGCGAGGGTGATTCTTAGTTGAGAACTGAGAACTGAAAGTTGAGAGGTAGCTGCCGCGTTTATTGTTAATCTTGTATTCAGCGCCGCGATGTCCTTGTCTGTGGCCTGGTTCTGGCGGATGCGGTCGAGCATGGCGACGAAGTAGGGATCGCGCTGTCGGTAGACCTTGCGCAGCTCGATGCTGACGAGCTGCATCTGTTGCCACACCTTCGCATTGAAGAAATAGGCGCTCTGGTAGAAGGGGCGCAGCAGCTGGCGGTCTTCCTCCTTGAGCACCGGCTCCAGCTGAAAGATGTCGCCCACGAGGAGCATCTGCTTGCCGCCGAAGGGCTCGTAGTTGCGGGTGTAGATGCGGAGCACCTTGTCGATGAAGTCGATGATGTCGGCCCGCACCATGGATATCTCGTCGATGATGATGAGCTCCAGCTCGCGCAGCAGGCGGCGCTGGGCGCTGGTATATTTCAGCGAGTCCCTGATGTGGCGGCGGTCGTAGCGCATGTCGTTGGGCAGCAGGGGGTGAAAAGGCAGCTTGAAGAAGCTGTGCAGCGTCTGCCCGCCGGCATTGATGGCGGCGATGCCCGTGGGGGCGAGGACGACGCACTTCTTCTTCGTATGCCCTACGACATAGCGGAGGAAGGTGCTCTTGCCGGTGCCGGCCTTCCCCGTGAGGAAGAGCGAGCGGCGGGTGAAGTCGACCAGCTGGAGGGCGTCCTGCCACTCCTTGTTGTCGAGGTCCAGCTCCTGGTCGTTCATTCTTCAGCCCCTCCTGTGGCTTCCGGGAGAACTTCCGCAGCCCTGTTGTCAGGCTCTCCTCCTTCGGCCCCTTCGGGAGGTGACGGCAGCGCCTCGTCGCCCTCGGTGTTGCCTGGTGCCAGCTCGTTGATGATGACCTGGTCGTCGTCGAGGGCACCGAGGTCGTCGGGGTCGAAGACTATGATGCTGTCGATGGGGTTCACGTAGGCGCCGCTCTCATACTGGTTGGCGAGGATGGTGGAGTCTTTGCAGGCTTCGAACTTGGCATGGTAGTGGCTGAAGCGGCTGTCGTCGAAGACGGCCTTCAGGAAACGTCCGCAGATGGGCAGTGCCGTCTTGCCGCCCTGTCCCAGTGCGCCGGTGCGGAAGTGTATGGCGCGGTATTCGCCGCCTACCCATGCTCCGCACACCAGCCGGGGGCTGATGCCCACGAACCAGGCGTCGGAGTGGTTGTTCGACGTGCCTGTCTTTCCGCCGAAGTCGGTGTCGGTATGCTTGTCGATATACTGGCGCAGGCCCCAGCTGGTGCCGCTGAGCCCGCCCATGAGCATCTGCTGCATGAAGAAGGCGCTGCGATAGGGGATGGCATGGGGGTATGAGGCGTTGGACGGAGGGGGCAGTTCGTTGCCGTCGCGGTCGAGAATGCGCGTGACGAAGACAGGCTCGTGCATGCGCCCGTCGTCGACCACCGTGCAGTAGGCGTCGACCAGCTCCAGCAGGTTGACGTCGCTGGCACCCAAGGCCATTGAGGGTACTTCCTCCAGGTGGCTCTTGATGCCCATGGCATGTGCGGTGCGGGCCACGTTGCTGATGCCCAGGTCGTCGCCCAGCTTGGCGGCGATGGTGTTCACGCTGTGTGAAAAGGCCGAGCGCAGCGTCATGCCGGCGCCCGACACGCTACCGTTGGCGTTGTGGGGTGTCCAGGTGCCTCCTATGCGGTAGTAGGTGTCGACGTAGACCTTGTTGGGCGTCATGCCCTGGTTCATGGCCTCGGTGTAGACGAAGAGCTTGAACGTGGAGCCGGGCTGCCGCTGGGCGGTCACCTTGTCGTAGTTCCAGGTGTTGAAGTCGATGTCGCCCACCCAGGCCTTCACATGGCCGGTGAGCGGCTCCATAGCCACGAAGCCGCAGTGCATGAAGCGAGTGATGTAGCGAAGGGAGTCCATGGTGCTCATCTGCTTCTTGACAGGGCCGTCGTAGCTGAACAGCTCCACTTCATGCGGAAGGTTGAGGTAGTGCCACACGGAGTCGGGCTGGTCGGGGAAGCGCTCTTCCAGCTTCTTGAAGACGGGCAGGCGGCGGGCGATGTTCTCAATGAAGAGGGGTATTTCGCGGTATTGCTCGTCCTGCCAGGGATTCATGCCGGCCCAGTGCTGGTTGAAGTTGTCCTGGATGATGCGCATCTGGTCGGTGGCGGCCTTCTCGGCATAGTGCTGCATGCGGGTGTCGAGGGTGGTGTAGATTTTCAGACCGTCGGTGTAGAGGTCTTTCTGCTGCTCCTCGCACCACTGGCGCAGGTGGTCCTGCAGGGCGCGGCGGAAATAGATGGCCTCGCCGTCGTAGTTGTTTTCCACGCTGTAGTCGAGCTTCACCGGCTCTGAGCAGATGGAGTCGTAGAGCTCCTGCGTGAGGTGGCCGTGGCGCAGCATGTTGGCCAGCACGATGTTGCGCCGGCGCATGGCGTTCTCAGGGTTGCGGCGGGGGTTGTAGGTGGTGGTGGCCTTGAGCATGCCCACGAGCACGGCGGCCTGTTCGGGGCGCAGGTCTTTGGGATGGATGCCGAAGTAGGTCTTGCAGGCGGTCTTGATGCCGTAGGCATTCGAGCCGAAGTCCACGGTATTGGCGTACATGGTGAGGATTTCCTCTTTGGTGAAGTTCCATTCCAGCTTGGTGGCCGTCACCCACTCCTTGCTCTTCATGACGAGCATCTTCAGGCCGGGCACGCGGCCGAGCACGCCGGTGGAATACTCGGTGCGGGTGCGGAAGAGGTTCTTGGCCAGCTGCTGGGTGATGGTCGACGCGCCTCGGGCATCGTGGTGCACCACATAGTCTTTCAGTGCAGCGAAGAAGGCGGGGAAGTCGATGCCGTAGTGGTGGTAGAAGCGCTCGTCTTCCGTGTCGATGAGGGCATCCCAGAACACGGGGTTGACATCGTCGTACTTCACGGGCGTACGGTTCTCGTTGAAGAATTTCCCGATGAGCACGCCGTCGGCGCTGTAGACTTCCGATGCCTGGGCTGGACGTGTGTTCCTGATGGTGTCCATGCTGGGGGAGCGGCCGAACAATCCCAGGAAGTTGATGTCGACGGCTCCGAGGTAGAGGAAGATACAAACGACGAGCGTGGCGAGAGCCGACAGCAGCTTGATGTACCACGGCCGACCCCTGAACAGGTTGAGATACCAACGAAAAGGTTTAATCAGTATCTTGTATATATCTGATAATGTGCTCTTTGTCATCTGGCGTAAACCATTTTATTTGAGTGTCTTTCTTAAACCATGTCAGTTGCTTACGGGCATAGCGGCGGGTGTTGCCCTTCATCCGCTCCACGGCCTCATCGAGTGTCCACGTGCCATCGAGATGGCTGAACATTTCTTTATAGCCCACAGTGTTCAGGGCATTCAGCCCGCGCTGGGGCAGCAGTCGGCGGGCCTCGTCGAGCAGGCCGTCGGCCATCATCTGGTCGACGCGCGTGTTGATGCGCTTGTAGAGTAGCTCGCGGGGCATGTTGAGCCCTATCTTCTTAATGCGGAACGGACGCTCGCGCCGGGTGTTGGTGCGGAAGGAGGTGTAGGTGCGTCCGGTGGCGTGGCATATCTCCAGCGCGTGAACCACGCGCCGTGGGTTGTGCCGGTCTACGATGCTGTAGTGCTCGGGGTCGAGACGCTGCAGCTCCTCGCAGAGCGCCTCCAGCCCCTCTTCGGCCAGGCGGCGTTTCATGGTGGCGCGTGTCTCGTCGTCGACGGTGGGAATGTCGTCAATGCCGTTGCACACTGCGTCGATATACATCATCGAGCCGCCCGCGAGAAGGGCGTAGTCGGACGTGAGGAACAATTCTTCCAGCAGGCGCATCACCTGCTGTTCATACATGGAGGCGCTGTAATAGTCGGTCAGGGAGAGGGTGCCCACAAAATAGTGGCGCACCCGCTGAAGCTCTTCTTCAGTGGGTGCGGCGGTTCCTATCTTCAGCTCACGGAATATCTGCCGGCTGTCGGCATTGATGACGGGGATGCCGAAGTGGCGGGCGATGTCCATACAGAGTGCTGTCTTGCCGACGGCTGTAGGTCCCGTGATGACTATCAACGTCTTACTCATTGTCAGCGTATGATGCCACGCTTCGAGGTCTCGATGAACGAGCAGATGTAATCCACCTCCTTCGAGTCGGGGTACTTCGTCCTGGCCTCGGCAATGCCGTCCTTCAGGATGCCTTGGGCGTAGATGGTGCGGTAGGTGTCGTGGATCATCTCAATGGTCTCGTTGGTGAAGCCCCGGCGGCGCAGTCCGATGAGGTTGATGCCGGCAAAGCGGATGGGCTCCTTGCCGGCGATGATGAACGGGGGAATGTCCTGGCTGGTGCGGCTGCCGCCCTGAATCATCACGTAGCTACCTATGCGGATGAACTGGTGGAAGAGCACCTCGGCCGAGATGATGGCATAGTCGTCGACCTCCACTTCGCCTGCAAACTTCGTGGAGTTGCCTATGATGCAGCCGTTGCCTATGATGCAGTCGTGGGCTATGTGCATGTTCTCCATGAGCAGGTTGCCGCTGCCTACGACGGTCTTGCCGCGTGAGGCGGTGCCGCGGCTGATGGTCACATTTTCGCGGATGCTGTTGTTGTCGCCAATCTCGCAGAGCGTCTCCTCACCACGGAATTTCAGGTCCTGAGGCTTGGTGGAGATGTTGGCTCCAGGAAAGAACTCATTGCCGGAACCGATGCGGGCTCCGGTGTGAATGGTCACGCTGTTGAGCAGGTGGTTGTTGTCGCCTAATACTACGTTGGCGTCGATGACGCAGAACGGGCCGATGATGTTGTTGTCGCCCAACTGAGCATCTGGCGAGA
>JAILFU010000213.1 GCA_024697405.1 Prevotella sp. | reverse complement strand
GTCGGCAGCCTTCTCCAAGAAGTCTTTCTGTTCCACATTGAAATATTGGTAAAGTATCATGATGGCATCGGCGGGCGTCACCTTGCCGTCGCCATTCACGTCGCCTTTGAGGGCGAAGATGCCTTTCAGCACGATGTCCTGAGCGGGCATGCGTGCATCTTCCCCGACGGGGGTGCCATCCATCTGCCATTCTATCAGCGCATAGCCCTCTTTCACGTTGCCTTCTGGCAAGAGTACACCCGAGGGAATGTAGCCCAGCGTGGTGGTGTTCTCTCCGGCCGACGGTGAGCGGCGACGTGCGCCAGCAGGCTCTTTCTTGAGGATCTCCTCTGTGTAGGCCACGCGGTAGGCGTTGTACTGGTGCAGGTCGTTTTGGTCCTTATACTCGATGATATTATCGAATTTCTTCCAAGGATATACCTGTGAGTAGAGCGTTTCCTTCGTGCCTTCGGGAACGAAGAGAGTGATGCCGCTGACATCGTTAAACATACTTTCAGGGAAATAAACATCACCATCGGAGTAAGTCTTACGGCAAATCTTGATACTCTTTAGGCATTTTTCCTCCCCGTATGTTGCAAAGCAATCATCGTCAATAATGGTGATATTTTCGGGGATGATGAATGTCTCAATACCACTGTTCAAGAAGGCTCCCATACCTAATATAGTCACCTGCTTAGGGATATTTACCTTCTTTAGACTGCTGCAGTTCCAGAAGATGAACATACCCATGCCTTTAATGCTTTCTGGCAGGTAGATTTCCTCCAGGCTAGTACAGTTGGCAAAGGCAGAACCGCCAACCGTCTCGATGGTTTCAGGAAGTGTGACCTTCTTCAGTTTTTGGCAGCCATTGAAAGCACCGACGGGGATGGCGGTGATGGTGGCAGGCAGGCTGATGCTGGTAATCTGACAGTCCTGGAAGGCACCGTCATAAGTAATGGCGTAACTCTGACCGGCTGGGAGTGTGATGGCCGTCACGTCGTAGTCACAGGCATCTAGGGTCACCCACTCATCGCCCTGAAGCACCGTCTTGGCATAGGTCACCTTTTCGGGGATGACGATGTCGCCGCTCAGGCTGGTCTTCTGGCGGGCAACGGTGGCAGTACGCACCGTCTCGTTCTGCTCGTTGACGGTCTCTTCAAGACGATATCTGATACCGTCGATGGTGACTATTTCTTCTCTGGGATGATAGTATTCGCCGCTTTCGTCCTTCACTTGCAGCAGGAACATACACGGCCACTCGTCACCCTCGTAGTCGCTACAGGTAATGATATGTTCACCAGGACCGACCTGCATGTCATAACGACGATAGGAATGGGCATCAGACTGGTCGTCGCCAATGACTGTTATCTCTGTGTCATCGAGTTTGACGGTGCTGTTATTGTTGGAGAATAGATAGACATAGACCTGCGAGTTCTCGGCCGCTGTAGAGAAACTGACTGCGGTGCCTTCTTTGAGACACAAACCGTGGGTGTATGCCTCTTCATAGTCGCCGTCGTGCTGTTCAAACTCGGGTTCTCCGTCGTTTTCTGTATTAGTGACAGAGAAGGCGCCATTGGGGGCTGAGAACACACTGTTATCAAGTTTCAGGTAAGGACAGCCTTCATCAGTGACACTGCGACATAGTGTCCATGTTGACTGCATCTGATAACTCTCAGCACAGCCAAGGGGTACGATAAGGTCTACATGCTCCGCAATCGCTTGTGCACCTTCATAATAATTGTCGAAGATGGAATTGTTTATAGGGAGTCCTGTAGTGGCATTTAATAAATCTGTAGGTTCTTTTACCTTCATATAGAGTGTTAGAGGATTGAATATTAACAAGGACTGACCACCAATTGCGGTACAGGTAGAAGGTATCGTGAGCGTCTCTAATCCGGAATCATAAAAGGCGCCTCCTTCAATAGAGGTGAGGCCTTCATTCAGGGTAATTGCCTTCAGGTTTGGACACCACCTAAATATAGAGCAAGGCAGGGAGGTTACTGTGGATGGAATATTGATGGTGGTCAATTCCGGGCAGTTCTCGAAGGCATAATTGGCAATATCGGTAATACCTTCATTCAACGTTACTTCTTGCAAGTTCTGGGCTCTCGTAAATGCCCAGAGTTCTATGTTTTTTATACTGGCGGGCAGTGTAACCTTTGTTACCTGCGTATTTGTAAAAGCACCGGAGAGAACAGGTTCCATTTCTCCGTTTCCTGCTTCATGCCACTCCATAGCATACCCTCCCATGACGGATGTTACAGGATAGTTGACGCCGCCGTAGGTGACTTCTTTGGGAATGACCACATCTCCACTAAGCGTCTCAGGCTGAATATCCACGTATGCTTCGTTTGTTTCTCCATTCTTCAACATGTAGCGGATGTTGTCGATGGTCACGTGGCGCTGGTCGGTCACGAGGGGCTCACCCGTGTCCTCGCCATATTCAGTGATGCTGTTCATATACATCCAAGGGAAGTACTCCTGATAGACCACTTTACCGCCAGCAGGAACCAATAGATCGATTTTTGTCATATCGCCAAAGGCCATGGATGGGACACCGTATTTACCGTAGAGGGCGTCATCATCAAAAGAAACGAGGCGGCAGTCGCGTTGGAGCATTTTCACGGTTCTTTTCAAAGGCTGTCCTTCTTCATCTGTTTTGTGCGTTTTAAAACAACCCATAGCAAAGGATGATACTGTTTCTGGAATTTCCAGATAGGTAATCTTCGTTTCTGCAAGCACACCATCTTCTAATCTTGTCACACCAGCAGGAATCTTGAATTCTGTTAAGCCTGAATTATAAAAAGCACTAGCTCTCATCTCTGTTACGTCATCTGGCAGATCAATTGAAGTTAGGGATTCGCAACTTTCAAAAGCATTGTATCCGATGGACGTGACAGGCCCCGGTATGGTTACACTGCTGAGTTGCATGCAACCATAAAAAGTTTGGTCGGGAATCTCGGTGATACTGGCAGGCAGACTGATGCTAGTTATTTCGCACTCCAGGAAGGCACCCCCGCCACCGCTCTCACTGTCGCCAGGATTCATCAGGCGAGTGACGTTGTACGATGTGTTATCGTACTCAATAGAGGTTGGTATGATGATGTTGCCTGCTAGTTCCTTGTCCTGTCGGGCTACCACGGCATGGTCATCCTCGATAAGGTAGCGGACATTATCGACCGTTACAAATGTTTGCGCATCTATAGTCAAAGCGCAAAACAAGGTAAGTACAAATAATAATAGATGTTTCATAGACGATACAGTTTTTTTTGTTATTGTAATCTTCGTTATTTCTTGGCTTTTTTCTTCATTTTATTGTTCTTGTTCATTTTAGATTGCAAAATTAATGAATAAAAGACAAACTCGGTTAGTCCTTTTCAGTCCTTTTTTTAGTCCATTTTAGTCCTTTTTGCTGTTTTGCCCTGTTTTTGCTGGTTCTTTTGCTGGGTTGATGAAGATTTTTGTCCATTTCATCGAGGAATCGATGATAACGAAGCTCGCGCCTTCCCTCGAAGAGTGCCGTCAGCGTCGACACCAGCAGCGACTTGCCGAAGCGGCGCGGCCGACTCAGGAAATAGGGCTTGCCCTCGGTAATCATCTTATAGATGAGCGGGGTCTTGTCTACATACAGATATCCGTCTATGCGGATGCTCTCAAAGCTCTGGATGCCAACGGGATATTTTCTCTTTATACTCATAGTTATTACTTTATTCTCAGTTACGCAGCTGCTCCAGATAGTCGAGGCTCGTGAGGTCGCACTGGTCGGCGATGCGCTCCCAGACGCAGCGGGTGGTGTCGCTCTGTGCCAAGGACATGCGGTAGATGCCCAGGAAGACGTAGGTGGAATCCACCAGTCCTTTCATGAAGGTGATGCGCACCTCGTTGATGCTCTTAAAGTTCCAATAATGGTCTTTGTTTCTGGTGGCAATTAATTCGGGTGAGGCCTCGTATTCGTCGGGTTCCCAGTGCTCGGTGATGGTGGGCATCATCTGGGCAGAGTCGCCGTAGTTGTGCCAGTGGGAGTTGTGGTATTCGGGTGTCCAGACGAGCAGTTTTTCGTAGTGTGGAACGGGTCTTCCCCAGAGGGTGTCGGTGGCAATGATGCCAAATAGTTTCAGATACTCATGGGGTGTGCTGAAGCGTTGCCCCATCTTGAGGATGTATGGCTTCTGAGTGTCGGTTTGGGACGCCCTGCCAAAGTGGTAGATGCCTAGTAGGCTGACGGCGATGACTGCCAATAGTGCCAGTGCGCCTCCGATAATAGCGGTCTTTCTCCAGTGTCGCCTTTGTTCGGGTTGTTCGGTGTCGGTCTGTGTCGTTTGCAAGGGCGTTTTTTCTTCCTGACAGTAAGCGGCCCAGCTGTCGAAGCCTACATATTGTGCCAGCAGGTTAAGTGTCGACGACCTCGGAATAGACGGCTCCTGCAGGTAGCCCCAAAGTCGTTTCAGCGTGGTGGGGCTGATGCTCTGGTGCGTCTTCTCAAAGATACTGTCGCTCAGGACATCGAAGTCCTTCGGCGTCTGCATCTTCCTGCCTAACGCCTTTTCTATAGTGTTTCGTAAGTCTTCTATGCGGTTTAGGTCCATGTGTTATAATTCATGTTTGCTCACGACAGTTCCATAAGTTTGCTGCAAAGTTACTAATATTTTTTTTTATTGCAATGTTTTTCTCGTCTTTTTTTGATTGGGCACGAAAAGGAGCTTCTCACTTCGCAATAATCCAGTTTGTCTGTAATCGCTCTAAAAAAGCAAAAATTATGGCGATGATATAGCAGTCGACCTCAGGACTTCTCCGGCGGAAGCCGCTCTCCTCTTGAACCCTGCCCTTACGTGGAGGGGCAGGGGTCGTGTCTCTAACTTTTTCCGCCGAGTACACAGACGATAAGAGATTCGTTGAGAGAAGAACAGACGATAACAGATTCGCTGAGGAAGTTACAGACCCCACCCCTACTCCGGCTTCGCCCCACCGTCGCTTCGCTCCCAATTGCTCCCTCCTCGCAATTGCCTTGAGTGGAGGGGAAAGGCTACGGGTAGGCGACCGCAGGTCGGGCGCTCGACCTCCGGTCGCTTGCTACCAAAGGGACGCAAGAATGTGGCTACCGCCGGAGAAGCAAATTCAGGTCAACTGCTACATCGCTGCTCTAAAAAACTCGCGCGCGCGTAATATGCGCGAGAAAAAGGAGCTACTCGCGCTACATTGGCACTAAACAACCTGACTTGCAAATAGTTGTCTGTAGCTATAGCTCACTTTTTGGTGCTACTTTTGTAGCTACACCCCTGCTGGCGCTCGTACTCTTCTAAATGGCGTTCGTACTCTTCCAAACGGCGTTCGCATTTTTCCAAACGGCGTTCGCATTTTTTCAAACGGCGTTCGCTTTTTTTCTAAACGGCGTTCGCGTTTTTCCAAACGCTGGCAGTATTTGCCGGACAGCTTCCTGTAGCTACTAAAGTAGCTCGATTTAGACTGCTGTAGCTACCGACAACTGACTAAAGGATAGCATGTTAAGTGCCAATGTAGCGCATGTAGCGCGTTTTTTCCTGTTTATTGTTTTCAGTAGTTTTTAGTGTGCTTCCAGCCAGTTGCTGCCCCATCCGCAGTCGGCTACGAGAGGCACTGAGAGCGGTAGTGCCTGCTGCATTTCCTGCAGGACGATGGTCTCTACCCTACCCTTCTCCTCTGGCAGCACGCTGAAGTTCAGTTCGTCGTGTACTTGGAGAATCATCTTGCTGCGGATGCCCTCGGCGAGGAAGCGCTGGTGGATACGGATCATGGCCACTTTTATGATGTCGGCGGCGGTACCCTGTATGGGGGCGTTAATGGCGTTTCGTTCTGCGAATCCGCGTACGGTGGCATTCTGAGAGTTGATGTCGGGCAGGTAGCGACGGCGCCCGAATAGCGTCTCCACGTAGCCGCGCTGCCGTGCTTCTTGTATCGCGCGCTCCATATAGTCGTGTACCTGCGGGAATGTCTCAAAGAAGCCGTCGATGAGCTGGCGTGCCTCCTCACGCGGGATGTCTAGGCGTTCAGCCAGGCCGAAGATGGTGATGCCGTAGATGATGCCGAAGTTGGCCCGTTTCGATTTGGTGCGCTCGTCGCGTGTCACCTCTTCTATTGGTTTCTTATAGATGGTCGATGCCGTTGCTGCGTGTAGGTCATGACCTTCGGTAAAGACGCGAATCATGTTCTCGTCGCCGCTCAGGTGTGCCATTACTCTCAGTTCAATCTGGCTATAGTCTGCTGAAAAAAACAGACATCCAGGCTCCGGAACAAATGCCTTCCTTATCTCCTTTCCGTCCTCACCACGGATAGGTATATTCTGCAGGTTCGGGTCGCTCGACGACAGTCGGCCGGTAGCTGTGACGGTCTGGTTGAACGAGGTGTGGATATGTCCGGTGCGCTGATTGATGAGGTGGGGTAGGGTGTCGATATATGTCCCCAACAGTTTTGTCAATCCTCTGTGCTCCAGAATGTCAGCAACTATTTCGTGTCTGTTTTTCAATTGCAGCAACACCTCTTCAGATGTCACATACTGACCTGTCTTGGTCTTCTTAGGTTTATCTATAATCTTCAGTTCGTCGAAGAGGATAGTACCCACTTGTTTGGGCGATGCGATGTTGAACGATTTCCCGGCCAGCTCATAGATTCGCCGTTCAATCTCTTTCTGTCTGTTTGTCAAAATTGTTGACGTTTCTTTCAGCGATTCCGTGTCCAGGCAGACACCGTTCATCTCCATCTCAGCAAGAACAGGCATGAGCGGCATCTCCAGTTCGTAGAACAGCTTTTCGCATTCCCGGTTCTTCAGCTCTGGCTCCAGCCGGTTTTTCAGTTGCAGGGTGATGTCGGCATCTTCGCAGGCGTACTCATAGACTAGGGTAGGGGAGAGGTCGCGCATGGAGCGCTGGTTCTTCCCTTTCGGACCTATCAGCTCATCGATGTGAATAGTCTGGTAGTTCAGGTAGGTTTCTGCCATGAAGTCCATGTTGTGACGAAGCTCGGGCTGGATGAGGTAGTGTGCAATCATTGTGTCCCAAAGCGGTCCTTCTAGCCTTACGCCATAGTTTCTCAATACTTCCAGGTCGTATTTTAGGTTTTGCCCTATTTTCAAGATTTTCGGGTCTTCATAGGCCGGTTTAAAAAGATTAACAATCTTTATGGCCTCTTCACGATTGGCTGGCACAGCCACGTAAAATGCCTTGTGTTCCTCCACTGAGAAGCTTAAACCCTCTAATTCTGCGTTGATGGCTTGCGTCGAAGTGGTCTCCGTATCTAGACTGAGAAATTCTTTTGTCCTAAAAAAATCACAAAGCTGGCGCATTTCTTCCTCATTTTCAATGAGTTTATATTCGTGAGCTATCGTTTTAAGGGTCTCAAAACTTGAAAATTTTCCGCCACTCGTCTCTTCGGCCGTAAAACTTTCAAATAGCGAGAGCTGCGGATTTTGTATTTTTGGTTTATTTTCCGTTTTTTTAAGAACTCGTGCCGCGAGTGTTTTGAACTCCAATTCTTCGAAGAGTTTTCCCAGTTTCTCCTCGTCGGGTTGCTGGACTATGAGTTCGTCGAGTTTCAGGTCGACGGGTACATCGGTTTTGATGGTTGCCAGGAAGTAGCTCATCCTGATGTCGCCGACGTGTTCCTCCACTTTCTTCTTCAGTGCCCCTTTGAGTTCGTCGGTTCGCTGCAGTAATTGTTCCACGCTGCCGTAGTCCTTGATGAGTTTGACGGCCGTTTTCTCACCCACGCCTGGACAGCCAGGGAAGTTGTCGGCCGAGTCACCCATCAGCGCCAGCAGGTCGATGACCTGTGAGGGGGAGGCGATGTAATATTTTTCGCATACCTCTGCCGGCCCCATCGTCTCGTATCCGCCTCCGTGTCTTGGGCGGTATATTTTCACCCGTTCTGTCACAAGCTGTCCGTAGTCTTTGTCAGGCGTTAGCATATAGGTTTCCAAGCCCTCGATGGAATCTGCCTTTTTCGCCAGTGTACCAATGACGTCATCGGCTTCGTAACCGTCAATCTGAATGACGGGTATACGGTAGGCCTCCAGCAGTTGTTTGATGATGGGAACGGCCTTTGTGATGTCCTCTGGGGTCTTTTCCCTTTGTGCCTTGTATTCGGGGAAAGCCTCGCTGCGGAAGGTTGGGCCATGGGGGTCGAAGGCCACGCCGAGGTATTTCGGCTGTTCCTTCTCTAAGACCTCCTGCAAGGTGTTGATGAAGCCGATGATGGCACTGGTGTTTAGTCCCTTTGAGTTCATGCGGGGATTTTTGATGAATGCATAATATGAGCGGTAAATCAGCGCGTATGCATCGAGAAAATAGAGCTTATCCATAGCGTTTTCAGATTTTTGGTGTAAAATTACTAAAAAAATTCGCAATAATGAGATATTTTCAGTAATTTTGTCACAAAATTTGCGAAAATGGACTCTTTGACTCTGATTAAGCGACCAATTGAACAGGAATTTAACCTGTTTGTGGAAATGTTTAACACGGCTATGTCTTATGATGACGGCCTGTTGGGAAATGCGTTGACACACATCCGTCAACGTGGTGGAAAGCGTATGCGCCCGTTGCTGTCGCTTCTGATAGCGAAGAATTTCGGCGAAGTTAATGCATCCACGCTGAATGCTGCAGTTGGATTGGAACTGCTGCATACAGCTTCCCTGATTCATGATGACGTTGTTGACGAGAGTTCTGAGCGCCGCGGTCAGGCCTCGCTGAACGCCTCTTTTAATAATAAGGTGGCCGTACTGGTGGGAGATTATGTGCTTTCAACCGCCTTGCTTCATGTGTCGCGAACAGCCGATTCTCGTATAGTAGAGAATCTCTCCCAACTGGGCAGAACCCTTGCTGCTGGCGAAATACTACAATTGACCAATATTCAGAATCCAGATTTTTCCGAACAGGTATATTATGATGTCATACGGAAAAAGACGGCCTCGCTTTTCGAGTCGTGTGCAACGCTGGGCTGTCTTTCCGTTAATGCTTCAGCTGCAGATACGGACAAAGCGCGTCAGTTCGGCGAGCGACTAGGCATGATGTTCCAGATTCGCGATGACATCTTCGACTATTATGATTCCCGTGAAGTGGGTAAGCCTACGGGCAATGATATGGCTGAAGGAAAGCTCACATTGCCAGTTCTTTTTGCGCTGAATACAAACCCCTTGCAGTCGATGATCAATCTGGCGAGAAAGGTAAAGCAGGGTGGGGTAAATACCGATGAAATCGCAGTTTTGGTGGAGTATACCAAGCAGTCGGGAGGCATAGAATATGCCGAGCAGCGCATGCAGGATTTCTACAATCAGAGTATGGTATTTATTGAAGACCGTGTGAGAAAAACCGAGATACGCGACGCGCTGGTCACGTATCTCGACTATGTGATGAAGCGGCAATATTAGTCTTGCCTTACTCCTTTTTGCGGGGAAAGGTCGATGCTAGAAGAATTTCACTTCCTCGCCCAGAACCTCGCTTAGCAGCAGGTTTGCAAGTTTTGAAGTGCCTAGGCGTAAGTACTTGTTGGTGAGCCATTTCTCTCCTAACACCTCTTTGACAATAGTGTAATAGATGAGCGCGTCCATTACGGTGTTTAGTCCTCCGGCAGGCTTGAAACCTATCATGATGCCCGTTTCTTCGTAGTATTCCTTGATGGCCTGACACATTACGTAGGCTGCTTCTGGTGTTGCTGCGGGCTTCTCCTTGCCTGTTGAAGTCTTGATATAGTCTGCGCCTGCATACATGGCCAGCAGGGATGCTATCTTGATGTTTTTCATGGTCTTCAGCATGCCCGTCTCAAGAATGACTTTCATAGGGGCTTCTCCGCAGGCTTCCTTTTGCTGCTGTATCTCCTCTACCACCGTCTCGTAGTCGCCCTCCAGCAGGCTGCCTACGGGCTGTACGATGTCAATTTCCGTAGCACCGTCCTTGATGGCCAGTGCTGTTTCTACTGTCTTGACCTCGATAAGGCTCTGAGAAGACGGGAACGATCCGCTCACGCAGGCAATTTCTACGCCGTCAACTTCCAGCGTTTCGGCCACGGTTTTGGCGAAACGCGGGTAGACACAGATGGTGGCGACATGGGGTAGGGTGGGGTAGGCTTCGTCGAACTTGTTCACTTTTTCAGTGAATGCCATGACGCTCGTGTCGCTGTCTGTTGTTTTCAGGGTTGTCAACTCTACGCTACCCATCAGGAATTTTTTCACTTCCTGAGTGTCGTTCTGCGGCACCTTTTCCGCGATGATTTTCTTAACTGCCTCGCTTACTTCTTCATCAGTGATGTCGAGGTTGTACTTTTTCAGTGCCTCTTCAATCAGGCTAATGGGTTGTGCATGGTGATGCTCATGCCCGCAATCACAATGCTCGTGGTGATGTTTTTCTTCCATAGTTAATGGTTTTTATTTAGTAATTTGAGTTATTAGTATAATGCTTGTTTTTATGCTTGATGGTAGTACGTATTCTATGCCTGTAGCTTAGGGTTTGCGATATGTCTCAGTGAGTCGCGTTTTGTCTTCTTTTCAATGCTTTTCTCCAGCTCTTCCGTCAGGTCCACGCCGGTTTGGTTAGCCAGACAGATGAGTACCCAGAGGACATCGGCCATCTCCTCGCCGAGGTTGTCCTTTTCTCCCGACTTAAAACTCTGGTCGCCATATTTACGTGCGATGACTCTTGCAAGTTCGCCTACCTCTTCTGTAAGAACAGCCATATTGGTCAATTCTGAGAAGTAGCGCACGCCATACTCTTTAATCCACTGGTCTACAGCCTGTTGTGCTTCTTTAATAGTCATTTATTCTTTGTTTTTTGTGTCCATACAGATGGTGACTGGGCCGTCGTTGAGTAGTTCAACTTTCATATCTGCACCAAACTCCCCGGTTTCAACGGTTTTGCTTATAGCTTCTGACAGTTTTTGGCAGAAACTGTCGTACAGCGGAATGGAGTGTTCGTGACTTCCGGCCCTGAACCATGACGGTCGGTTACCTTTTTTATAGCTGGCATATAGTGTAAACTGACTCACCACCAGGCATTCGCCTTTTACGTCCTGAATGCTGAGGTTCATGATGCCTTCGTCATCGCCGAAGATACGTAGGTTTGCTATCTTCTTTACTAACCATTCTACGTCCTCTTCCGCGTCTTCGTCACATACGCCTAGGAGCACCAATAGTCCCTGTCCGATGCATCTTTTTACTTGCTCTTCTTGACCTTCTTTCAAGGTACAGTAGGCTACGCTAGCGTGGCTTACCCGTTGTATAACTGCTCTCATGCCGCAAAGTTACTATTTAATTTTTAAACAGCCAAATAATTTCTCTTAGTTTCTTATTCTTTACCTTACGTTTCTTATTTCTTTCCTGAATAGTCAGATTTATTTTCCTGATTATTAATGATTAAAAAATTCTTTGATGATTTTTGCCTTTGCTACTCCTATGATTTTTGAGAGTTCTTCTTCGCTGGCATTTTTTATCTTTGTCACTGATTTCAATTCCTTTAGCAGCAGATCTCGTGTCTTCGGACCGATGCCTTTGATGTCGTCCAGTTCGCTGTGTAGTGCCCGTTTTGAGCGTTTCTCCCTGTGGAAGGTGATGGCAAACCGGTGTACCTCATCTTGTAATTGTGTTAGTACATGGAAGAGTTCCGAGTCCGTTTTTAGCTGTATGCTGATGGGTGGAAAACCATATAACAGTTCATTGGTTCGGTGGCG
This sequence comes from Prevotella sp., assembly GCA_024697405.1. Lineage (GTDB taxonomy): Bacteria > Bacteroidota > Bacteroidia > Bacteroidales > Bacteroidaceae > Prevotella. The sequence goes on along the minus strand of JAILFU010000213.1, from coordinate 8,293 downwards.
GTCGTTCTTGGCGAGACCAGCAATGGGAATTTCCAGATTCAGCTCGTCTTGTATCACCTCGCGTATGACTTCCATCTGGCCTTTGCCACCGTCAGCTATTATGAGGTCTGGCAGCGGCTGTTCTTCTTCTAGCAGTCGGCTGTACCGACGACGGACGACCTCTTTCATGGAAGCGTAGTCGTCAGGTCCTGTAACGGTTTTAATGTTGTATTTCTTGTAGTCTTTCTTCGATGGTTTCAGTTTCTTGTAGACAACACATGCTGCCACGGCGTCGCTGCCTGAGATATTTGAATTGTCGAAGCATTCTATTTGATAGGGTAGGGTAGGAAGGTGTAATTTTTCCTGTAACTCCTTCATCAGCCGAACTTGTTTTTGCTCTGGATTAAGCTTCTCTGCCTGTTTTAGTCGGTCGAACTTATATTGTTTGCCGTTCATGATGGATAGTTCAAGCAGCGTTTTCTTGTCACCCAGTTTCGGAACGGTGAATTTCACACCCTCTAAATCTACGTTTATTTCCTGCTGTAAGATTATCTCCTTTGACTGGCTGTGAAAGCGTTGGCGCAGTTCTATAATACCAAGTTGTAATAGCTCTTCGTCGCTCTCCTCCAGTTTCTTTTTGTACTCTATCGTAAAGCTCTGATTGATACTTCCGTTCGAGACATGTATGTAGTTGATGTATGCCATCTTTTCGTCGCTGGTGATCGAGAAAACATCTACGTTGTCAATGGTGTGGCTCACCACCTCGCTGTGGCTCACGAATCCTTCCAGCAAAAGGTATTTTTGTTTGATGATTTCTGCTTCTTCAAATCTCATTTGCTGTGCCAGCTCCTCCATTTCGGCACGCATTTCACGTTGTATCTGTCTGGTGTTTCCCTTTAATATTTCTCTTGCCTGCCGTATGTTTTTTTGGTAGTCCTCATACGTTTGTTTACTCATGCAAGGCCCTAGACATCTTTTAATATGATAGTCTAGACAAACCTTATACTTTCCTTCTTCTACTCCCTCTTTTGTGATGGGCATCTTGCAGGGCCTAGGCATGTATAGTTTCCTGATGAGGTCCAGCACAGCGAGCATGGCTCCTACCTGTGAGTACGGGCCATAATACGTACCCCATTTTTTGTTGATGTTTCGGGTTTTGAATATGCGAGGCAGGTATTCGTTGGTAACGCAGATGCTGGGATATGTCTTACCGTCCTTGAGTAAGACGTTATACCGGGGATTGTATTTCTTGATGAGTGAATTTTCCAGTAGGAGGGCATCCTCTTCCGTATTTACTACCGTATAGCTAATGTCGTAAATCTTACTGACCAGTACTTTAGTCTTAAAGCGATCCACCTCTTTGTGGAAATAAGACGATACCCTTGCTTTTAAGCTTTTTGCCTTGCCTACATATATTATTGTATGGTCAGCGTCGTAGAACTGGTAACTACCCGGTTTGTCGGGTAGCCGCCCGACAATCCCCCGCAGGTAGTCTAGTCTTTTCTCGTCTTCTTCCCTTGTCATGTTTCACGTGAAACTAGATAGTAAGTAGTGTAGACAATTCTATACCTTCGAACAGGTCTCTTCCGTGAAGCCCCTCGTCTCTTATCTCAATGATAAAGTTGATGTAGGTTTTCTTCGGATGGAAATGCTGCACTAGTTTGTAGGCGGCTTTTGCCGTTCCGCCTGTGGCCAGCAGGTCGTCGTGGATGAGTACCACGTCATCTGGTGTAATGGAGTCGATATGCATTTCTATCGTGTCTACTCCGTATTCTTTTGAGAAGGATTCCTTGATGACGGTTGCTGGCAGCTTTCCTGGTTTTCTGGCTAGAACGACTCCGGCTCCCAGTTTCACTGCTAAAGCGGCTGCCATCACAAAGCCACGGCTTTCTATGCCGACAATCTTGGTGATACCTTTGTCCTTATAGATTTCATACATTTCGTTAACCATGATTTGCATGCACTCTGCATTCTTATAGAGTGTGGTAACGTCGCGGAAGTTAATTCCCTTTTTCGGAAAATCTGGTATGCAACGCAGGTTCTCAATCAATACTTTATTGTTCATAATCAGTCTGTTATTATTGTTACACATTGTTTCTTGTTTCACGTGAAACAAGCAGGGCGCGTTCGTCATTCGTCGTATCTCGTTACTCTTCACCTTCCCATCAATACGAGCAGCACATTGATGTCGCTGGGACTGACGCCAGGGATGCGGCTGGCTTGTGCGAGGGTCTCGGGGTCTATGGCGATGAGCTTCTGCCGGGCTTCCGTGGAAAGCGATTGCAGCTCCTCGTATTTGAAGTGCCCCTTGATGCGGATGTTCTCCAAGCGGTGCATTTTGGCGGCCACCACTTTCTCACGCTCGATGTATCCTTTATATTTGATACGTATTTCTGCCGCTTCTGTTATTTCTTCCTTTCTGTTGGGTAGGGTGTCGATGAATCTTTGTAATTCTGGAATGATGTGTGAAAGATTCTTGATGTTCAGCTGTGGGCGTGCTATCAGGTCTTCCAGCTTCACGCCGAACTGAAGTGGGGTAGTGCCTAACTGCTCTAAGGCCGGGTTTATTTCTTTTGCCTTAATTGGGAATGTACTACAGAAACTTTCGATTTCTTCGACGGCTTTCTTTTTCTGCATCCACCAGTCGTAACGTTCGCGTTTGGCGAGGCCCAGCTCATACGACCGCTCTGTCAGTCGTCGGTCGGCATCATCCTGGCGGAGCAGGATTCTGTATTCTGCCCTTGAGGTGAACATTCGGTACGGTTCGTCTACGCCTTTCGTCACCAAGTCATCGATGAGGACGCCGATGTATGACTCGTCGCGGTGCATCACAAAAGTTTTGGTTCCATCGCATTTTAGTGCTGCGTTAATACCAGCGACCAGACCCTGTCCAGCGGCCTCTTCATAGCCTGTGGTACCGTTCACCTGTCCTGCCAGGAAGAGTCCGTCAATAATCTTCGATTCCAACGTGTGTTTTAGCTGCGTCGGGTCGAAGAAATCATACTCTATGGCATAGCCAGGACGATAGACTCTTACATCCCTAAAGGCGGGCATTTGTTTTAAGGCTTCAATCTGCACGTCCATCGGCAGGGAAGAAGAGAAGCCGTTCAGGTACATCTCGTTGGTATCGGTGCCTTCCGGTTCCAGGAACAAGGGGTGTTGCTCGCGGTCGGGGAAGGTGACCAGTTTGGTTTCGATGGAAGGGCAGTAGCGTGGGCCTATGCTTTGAATCTGTCCGTTGTAAAGCGGCGAGTCTTTCAGGCCCGAGCGGAGGACTTCGTGGACCTGTGGGTTGGTGTTTACCGTCCAGCAGGACAGCTGGGGAAGCTGACTTTCTTGCTGCGTCGCCGACGCAGCATAGGAGAACATGTAGGGATGGTTTTCGCCGGGCTGTTCCTGAAGCAGGCTGAAGTCAACGCTGTGCTTGTCGATGCGGACGGGCGTACCGGTCTTCATGCGGGCGGAGCGGATGCCGTGACGGGTGATGCTTTCGGTGAAATCGGCCACAGCGGGTTCGGCGATGCGTCCTCCGGGTATCATTTTCCGTCCGATGTGGAGCAGTCCGTTAAGGAAAGTGCCTGCGGTTATCACTACGCAGCGGGCCTCTATTTCTGCTCCCCAGATGGTTTTTACGCCCGTTGTTCGGATGCTGCTGTCGCCTGACGTGGTCAGCAGCTCGCAGGCTTGGTCTTGCCAGATGTCGAGGTTAGGGGTGGCATCGAGCGTTTCTCGCCATTTCCAAATGAATTTCCCACGGTCGCACTGTGCGCGCGGGCTCCATACAGCAGGGCCTTTCCCTACGTTGAGCATGCGGAACTGGATGGCGGTGGCATCGGTGACGAGGCCCATTTGACCGCCAAGGGCATCAATCTCGCGAACGATCTGTCCCTTGGCAATGCCGCCTACGGCCGGGTTGCACGACATCTGGGCAATCTTGTTCATGTCCATTGTCACCAGCAGCGTCCGTGCGCCCATGTTTGCCGACGCACACGCAGCCTCACAGCCGGCGTGTCCGCCTCCGATTACTACAACGTCGTACTTCAGTTTCATCGTTTTCCTTTTAATCTTTCTTCCCAAAGCTTGGGAGTCTTCCTACAGCAAGTCCAGGCAGCGCTCGATGAAGATGCCGCACATTCGGTCTTTTACGTCGCGGTTGCGGTCTATCATCTGGGCCACCACGTCCATAGCGCGGCGAGTGGCTTCGGGCAGTGACAGCCCCTGGCCCATGATGGCCCCGATGAGGACGGCAGAGAAGATATCGCCCGTACCATGGAACAGGCCGGGAATCTCCTCATATTGGTGGAAGAAATAGTCGCTCTGGCTGGCGTCATAGCCGCACACCATGTTCTGGCCGTCAATGACGCAGCTAGTGATGATGGCCGAATGGGAGCCCAGCATGATGATGCTGTCGAGCAGGCGGCGGGCCACGTCACGGCTGATGCCGTCGCGCTGACAGGGAACGCCAGCCAGATAGCAGGCCTCGGTGTAGTTTGGCTTGGCCAGATGGGCTACGCCCACCATGCGGCGCATCAGCTCCACCTGCCGCTGGTCGATGCCGTTGTACAGCTCGCCGCCGTCGCCCATCACCGGGTCTACGAAGACGGTACAGCCCATCTGCGCCTGTTCGCGACAGTAGGCCTCCACCAGCTCTGCCTGCTCACGGCTGAACATCAGTCCTGTGCAGATGGCGTCGAAATGGAATCCCAGGTGCTGCCAGATGGGAAAGGTGCGGCGCATGTAGTCGGTCGTGTCCATCTGCGTGAATTCGCCATAGTTCAGCGTGTTCGACACCAGTGCCGTGGGCAGGCAGAAAGCCGGGATGCCCATATACGACAGCACAGGCAGCATGGCCGCCATGCCCACCTTGCCATAGCCGGCAATATCGTTGATGAGGAGGACTTGCTTCATTCTGTTCCTATAAGGCAACACAGACATCTTTGGCAACAGCCATGAAGGCGGTTTCAGTTGTCATGGTTGTCTTTTATACACTTCAAATTCTTTTCCAATTGCTGTGTTGAACTGGCACCTACGAGCACGGAGGTGACGCCTTGCTGTTGCAAGATCCAGCGAAGGGCATACTCGGCCAAGGTCTTGCCTTGGGCAGCAGCCTCATCGTTCCACTGGTTCAGCTGGCTCAGTAGCTCAGGAGTAAGCATGCTCTCTTTCAGGAAGACGCCCTTGGCCATGCGGCTGTCTTTGGGAATACCGTTGAGATAGCGGTCGGTGAGCAGTCCCTGTGCCAGCGGCGAGAAGCTGATGAAGCCCACGCCGTGCTGGGTGCAGAAGTCCAGTATGCCCTCCTCCATCGGCTCACGGTCGAGCATGTTCAGCTTGCCCTGATAGATGAGCAGGGGCACGTCGCGCTGCTTCAGGTAGTCGTAGGCAAAGCGGGTGGCTTCTAGCGGCCAGCGGCTGATGCCTACATAAAGCGCCTTACCGCTGCGCACGATGTCGACCAGCGCCTGCAGCGTCTCTTCCAGAGGAGTCTCCGGGTCATAGCGGTGGGAGTAGAACAGGTCCACATAGTCCAGGTGCATGCGACGCAGTGACTGGTCGAGCGAGGCCATGAGATACTTGCGTGACCCCCAGTTGCCGTAGGGGCCAGGCCACATGTCGTAGCCGGCCTTCGAGGCAATGAACAGCTCGTCGCGGTAGGGACGGAAGTCGTCGTCCATCAACCGGCCCAGCGTCTCCTCTGCGGAGCCGTAGCGGGGGCCGTAGTTGTTGGCCAGGTCCCAGTGCACCACGCCGTGGTCCAGCGCATAGCGCGTAATCTCGCGGCTGCGCTCGTAGGGGTCTACGCTGCCGAAGTTATGCCAGAATCCCAGCGACACACGAGGCAGCAGGACGCCGCTTTGTCCGCAACGCTCATACTTCATCCGACCGTCATAGCGCAACGGGTCGGACAGATAACGCTCTACCATACTGCTATTTCTTCAATAAAGAGGCAACGAAGAGAATGACTGCAGCACCAACGATGGCTGTGCCCAACTGTCCGAGCAGACCGCCCCATGTGATGCCAAGCAAATCAAACAGCCATCCGCCCAGCGCGCCGCCCAGGAGGCCGAGAATGAGGTTCATCACTAAGCCGAAGCCGCCGCCTTTCATCAACTTGCCAGCGCAGAAGCCAGCCAAACATCCGATAATAATAGAAAGAATAATACCCATAAGAATAAATATTTAGGTTTGAAGTTGCAAAGTTACGAAAAAGTTTGGTAACTACCAACTTTTTTTGTAACTTTGCGCTTTAAGTGCAAATGAAGAACAAACTTTTGTTACTGTTGCTGATAGTGGCTATGGCCGCTGACGCGCAGCGAAAGATGGTGATGCCGCCGTTCCTGAAGCCGGGCGACCGTATTGCCGTCATCTCCCCGTCGAGTTCGCCAGAGGCCAAGACGGTGGAGGCTGGCTGCAAGGTCTTGCGTGAGTGGGGCTACGAGCCGGTGGTGGGCAGCCATGCCTTGGACAGCTATCACGGCTTTGGCGGAACCATAGGCCAGCGCACAGAAGACTTGCTTTGGGCATTGCGCGATACTACCATCCGCGCCATCATGTGCACGCGTGGTGGCGACGGAGCTGTGCAGCTGTTGCCGCACCTACAGCTCAGGGAGTTCAGCCGCCGCCCGAAGTGGCTCATCGGCTTCAGCGACATTACTGCCCTGCACAGTGCTTCCGTCCAGGCTGGCGTGATGAGCATCCACGGCTCCATGTGCCATGCCATCAGCTCTCAGGGAGGCAATGACAGCGTCAGCGTCACCTTGCGCCAGCTGCTGGAAGGCCGGTTGCCCGACTATCAGGTTGACCCCCATCCGCTCAACCAGCAGGGAACGGCTGAGGGCATGCTGGTGGGCGGCAATTTCTCCGTCTTCTGTGGACTGGCCGGCTCGCCCTATGATTTCCTGAACCGCACCCAAGAAGGACTGATTCTTTTCATTGAAGACACCGACGAGCAGATGACCAAGGTAGACCGTATGCTCCACCTGCTGGAGGTGCGCGGCGTGCTGGGCCGTTTGAAGGGCATCGTCGTAGGCCATTTCACCGACTACAAGCATCCTGATAACGATTTCAAGGACATGAACGACATGCTGCATGAGTATCTGCAGCACTACAATATCCCCGTGGCCTACGGTTTCCCCGTAGGGCATAAGCGTCCCAACTTTCCCCTGATTGAGGGCTGTCGTGTGCGGCTGACCGTGACTGGCGACGGCGTCCGGCTGGAACACCTTATTAAATGATGGATGAAGCATTTCTTCCGCACATCGTATTACCAAATTATAATTAAACAATAAAATGATGAAAACAATTCTTACCCTAGCGCTGTGCTGGCTGACCCTGACGGCCACCGCACAGCAACTGCCTTATCAGAATCCGAATCTCAGCGCCAAGGAGCGTGCGAAGGATCTCTGCAGTCGTCTCACCCTTGAGGAGAAAGCCAAGCTGATGCTCGACGAGAGTCCGGCCATCCCCCGGCTGGGCATCAAGAAGTTCTTCTGGTGGAGCGAGGCTCTGCATGGTGCCGCCAACCAGGGCAATGTCACCGTGTTTCCTGAGCCGATAGCCATGGCCTCGTCGTTCAACCCCGACCTGCTCTACAAATGCTTCGACGTAGCCTCGACCGAGTTCCGTGCACAGTACAATGAGCGCATGCAGCGCGGCAGCGGCGAAGACGAGAAGTTCCACAGCCTCTCCGTCTGGACGCCCAATGTAAACATCTTCCGCGACCCGCGATGGGGTAGGGGACAGGAGACCTACGGCGAGGACCCCTACCTGACCTCGGTCATGGGCACGCAGGTGGTGCGCGGCCTGCAGGGACCCGAGGACGCGAAGTATCGCAAGCTGTGGGCTTGTGCCAAGCACTATGCCGTTCACAGCGGTCCAGAGTACACCCGCCACTCGGCCAATCTCACCAACGTCTCGCCGCGCGATTTCTGGGAGACCTATATGCCCGCTTTCAAGACGCTGGTGCAGGATGCCAAGGTGCGCGAGGTGATGTGTGCCTACCAGCGCCTGGACGACGACCCCTGCTGCGGTTCACAGCGGCTGCTGCAGACCATCCTGCGTGACGAGTGGGGCTTTGAGTATCTCGTGGTCAGCGACTGCGGTGCCGTCAGCGACTTCTACGAGTCGCACAAGTCGTCGAGCGATGCCACCCACGCCTCGGCCAAGGCCACCATTGCCGGCACCGACGTGGAATGCGGCTACGGCTATGCCTACCGCAGCATTCCGGAGGCTGTCAGACGCGGCTTTATGACTGAGGCTGAGGTCGACAAGCACGTCATCCGCCTGCTCGAGGGCCGTTTCGACCTGGGCGAGA
>JAILFU010000182.1 GCA_024697405.1 Prevotella sp. | reverse complement strand
GGAATAAGCAATGAGTTATACACCGTTTGACGCGATCAAGATCGGCATTGCCTCCCCGGAACAAATCAGAGCCTGGTCCTACGGCGAGGTCAAAAAGCCGGAGACCATCAACTACCGTACCCTGAAGCCTGAGCGCGACGGCCTGTTCTGCGAGCGCATCTTCGGTCCGACGAAGGACTATGAGTGCGCCTGCGGCAAGTACAAGCGCATCCGCTACAAGGGCATTGTCTGCGACCGTTGCGGCGTTGAGGTGACTGAGAAGAAGGTGCGCCGCGAGCGTAGCGGACATATCGAGCTGGTGGTGCCTGTGGCTCACATCTGGTACTTCCGCTCGCTGCCCAACAAGATTGGCTATCTGCTGGGTCTGCCCACAAAGAAGCTCGATGCCATTATCTACTACGAGCGCTACGTCGTCATCCAGCCCGGTCCCTTAGAGGGCCGCAAGAATGCCGAGGGCGAGCCTATCCTGGGTTCGCAGAAGTTCGACCTGCTCTCCGAGGAGGAATACAACGATATTCTCGACAACCAGCTATCTGAGGACAACTACTATCTGGAGGACAGCGACCCCAACAAGTTCGTTGCCAAGATGGGTGCCGAGGCCGTCTATGAGCTCCTGCAGGGTCTCGACCTCGACTCTCTGAGCTATGAGCTGCGCGACCGCGCCAACACCGACTCTTCGCAGCAGCGCAAGAACGAGGCGCTGAAGCGTCTGCAGGTGGTTGAGGCCTTCCGCTCCAGCGTGGAGAAGGGCATCAACCGTCCCGAGTGGATGATTATGAAGATTCTGCCCGTCACGCCTCCCGAGCTGCGCCCGCTGGTGCCGCTGGATGGTGGTCGCTTTGCTACCAGTGACTTGAACGACCTCTATCGTCGCGTCATCATCCGCAACAACCGTCTAAAGCGCCTCATGGAGATTAAGGCTCCCGAGGTCATCCTGCGCAACGAGAAGCGTATGCTGCAGGAGGCAGTCGACTCTCTCTTCGACAACAGCCGCAAGGCCAGCGCCGTGAAGAGCGAGAGCAACCGCCCGCTGAAGTCACTCAGCGACTCGCTGAAGGGTAAGCAGGGCCGTTTCCGTCAGAACCTGCTCGGTAAGCGTGTCGACTACTCCGCTCGTTCCGTCATCGTCGTAGGCCCCGAGCTGAAGATGGGCGAGTGCGGCCTGCCCACGCTGATGGCAGCCGAGCTCTACAAGCCGTTCATCATCCGCAAGCTCATCGAGCGCGGCATTGTCAAGACCGTGAAGTCGGCCAAGAAGATTGTCGACCGCCGTGAGCCCGTCATCTGGGACATCCTGGAGAATGTGATGAAGGGCCACCCCGTGCTCCTCAACCGTGCTCCTACGCTGCACCGTCTGGGTATCCAGGCCTTCCAGCCGAAGCTCATCGAGGGTAAGGCTATTCAGCTGCACCCGCTGGCATGTACGGCTTTCAACGCCGACTTCGACGGCGACCAGATGGCTGTCCACCTTCCCCTCTCCAACGAGGCCATCCTCGAGGCTCAGCTGCTCATGCTGCAGAGCCACAACATCCTCAACCCTGCCAACGGTGCTCCTATCACCGTGCCGTCGCAGGATATGGTGCTCGGTTTGTACTACATTACGAAGATCCGTCCGGGTGCCAAGGGCGAAGGCCTCTCGTTCTACGGACCTGAGGAGGCCATCATTGCTCACAACGAGGGCAAGTGCGACCTGCACGCTCAGGTGAAGGTCATTGTCGACGACATCGTTGAAGGCCACAAGGTGCGCCATCAGTTAGAGACTTCCGTGGGCCGCGTCATCGTCAACGGCATCATCCCGCCTGAGGTTGGCTTTGTCAACAAGGTTATCTCGAAGAAGAGCCTGCGCGACATCATCGCCGACGTCATCAAGAACGTAGGCTTTGCTGAGGCCTGCGAGTTCCTCGACGGTATCAAGAACCTCGGCTATCGCATGGCCTATCTGGCAGGTCTGTCGTTCAACCTCGACGATATCATCATCCCGAAGGAGAAGGCAGAGCTCATCCAGAAAGGTAACGACGAGGTGCAGCAGATTACCGACAACTACAACATGGGCTTCATCACCGACAACGAGCGCTACAACCAGGTCATCGATACCTGGACGCACGTGAACAACGACATCGGCAATATCCTGATGAAGGAGATGACCGAGGCCGACCAGGGCTTCAACGCCGTGTTCATGATGCTCGACTCCGGCGCCCGTGGTAGTAAGGACCAGATTAAGCAGCTCTCAGGTATCCGCGGTCTGATGGCCAAGCCTCAGAAAGCCGGTGCCGAGGGACACCAGATTATTGAGAACCCGATTCTGTCGAACTTCAAGGAAGGCATGTCCGTGCTGGAATACTTCATCTCCACCCACGGTGCACGTAAGGGTCTGGCCGACACCGCCATGAAGACGGCTGATGCCGGTTACCTTACCCGCCGTCTTGTCGACGTATCGCACGACGTCATCATTACTGAGGAGGACTGCGGCACCCTGCGCGGACTCGTCTGCACGGCTCTGAAGAGCGGCGACGAGGTCATCAGCAGCCTGGCTGAACGCATCCTCGGACGTGTCAGCGTCCACGACGTCATCAACCCCAAGACCGGCGAGGTTATCGTGCCTGCTGGCGAGGAAATCACCGAGCCCCTGGCTGAGGCCATCGAGGCTGCCGAGATTGAAAGCGTTGAGATTCGCTCGGTGCTCACCTGCGAGTCGAAGAAGGGCGTCTGCCGCAAGTGCTACGGACGCAACCTGGCTACGCGCCGCATGGTGCAGAAGGGTGAGGCCGTCGGTGTCATCGCCGCACAGGCCATCGGTGAGCCGGGTACACAGCTCACGCTCCGTACGTTCCACGCCGGTGGTGTGGCTGCCAACGCTGCTGCCAACGCTACTATCGTGGCCAAGTACGAGAATGCACGCCTCGAGTTCGAGGAAGTGCGTACCGTACCCTTCGACGAGGACGGCCGCGAGTGCGAGATGGTGGTCAGCCGTCTGGGCGAACTCCGTTTCGTCGACCCGAACACAAAGATAGTCCTCTCTACCGTCAACGTGCCTTACGGCGCCTCGCTCTACTACAAGACGGGCGACGTGGTGAAGAAGGGCGTGAAGATTGCCCAGTGGGACCCTTTCAACGCCGTCATCGTCACCGAGTATGCCGGTACGTTGAAGTTCAACGACGTCATCGAGGGTAGTACGTTCCGTGCTGAAACCGACGAGACCACAGGTCTGACTGAAAAGATCGTGACCGAGTCGAAGGATAGGACAAGGGTGCCGACCTGCGATGTCATTGATGCCAATGGTAATAAGATTGGTACCTACAACTTCCCCGTGGGTGGTCACGTCGTCGTAGAAGACGGCCAGACCGTGAAGACGGGTGAGACGCTGGTGAAGATTCCGCGTGCTGCCGCCAAGGGTGGTGACATCACGGCCGGTCTGCCTCGTGTCACCGAGCTCTTCGAGGCCCGCAACCCGTCGAACCCCGCTGTCGTCTCTGAAATTGACGGTGAGGTGACCATGGGCAAGGTGAAGCGTGGCAACCGCGAGATTATCGTTACCTCGAAGTCTGGCGACCAGCGCAAGTACCTCGTGTCGCTGTCGAAGCAGATACTGGTGCAGGAGCACGATGCCGTGCGTGCCGGTACGCCGCTCAGCGACGGTGCCATCACGCCCAGCGACATCCTCGCCATCAAAGGCCCCACCGCCGTCCAGGAGTATATCGTCAATGAGGTGCAGGACGTCTACCGTCTGCAGGGTATCAAGATCAACGACAAGCACTTCGAGATCATCGTGCGCCAGATGATGCGCAAGGTGATGATCAACGACCCGGGCGATACCTCGTTCCTCGAGCAGGAGGTTGTCGACAAGCTCGACTTCGCCGAGGAGAACGACCGCATCTGGGGCAAGAAGGTGGTGACCGACGCTGGCGACAGCACGGAGCTGAAGCCTGGTCAGATTGTCACCGCCCGCCGTCTTCGCGACGAGAACACGAGCCTGAAGCGCCGCGACCTCAAGGTAGTTCAGGTGCGCGATGCAGTGCCTGCCACGTCAACGCAGATCCTGCAGGGCATCACACGTGCCGCATTGCAGACGAAGAGCTTCATGTCGGCTGCCTCTTTCCAGGAGACGACAAAGGTGCTCAACGAGGCTGCTATCCGCGGCAAGGTCGACACCCTCGAGGGTATGAAGGAGAACGTCATCTGCGGTCACCTCATCCCCGCCGGCACTGGCTTGCGCGAGTTCGACAAGCTCATCGTCGGCTCCAAGGAGGAGTACGAGCGCATGCAGGCCAACCGCAAGAACGTGCTCGACTTCGTGCAGGAGAATGTCCTCGACGAGTAGCCGATTTCCATGAATCACCGTCTGTCCCTGACAGACATTACATCTATGAAGGAGTTGCGCTGAAATGCGGTAACAGCGCTGCGCACTCTTTCGAATACAAAGAAAAACCAGAAAGGCAAACCGTTGCTCTTTCTGGTTTTTCTTTGTATTACGTGTTAGTGCGTAACAGCCTAATTAATTAGTCCCAGATACTACCGTTACCGGTAGTGTCGTCGGACTAGTCGTCCCAGTCGTCCTCGCCGTTGGATCTCCGGGCACCCAGCCAGTCGTCGTAGTCCGGGATTTCGTTGGGTGGCGTCTGACTCACCTGAAGCAGGCAGGTCTTGTGGTGCAGTTTGACGACTCTCATTGATGGCTTCTCGTATGCTTTCTTTTTCATTGCTGTGTCCTCCATTCGTTATTTGATTACAATCCTTTTGCCGTTGTTAATATAGATGCCCTTGGTGCTGGGCTTGCCGCTCAGGTGCACACCGTCGAGCGTGTACCATGCCTCGCTGTCAAAGGTCACTTCGCCCGTCGTGGTGTCAATCTCGCCGATGGCATCCACGTCGCCGCTGGCCGAAATGAGTTTCACGGTGATGCGCTGCGGCACGTCCTCGTCAGCCGCTGCGCCGCGGGTCATTCCGCGGGCATAGTCGGGCTCGTAGCCCGTCCACATCAGGTAGCACGACGTGGGGCGGATCTTTGCGCCGACCTTCGCCCTCACGAATTCGCCAGCCTCGACGGTAATCGTGTTGTTGTATACTCCTTGCACCTCTTTGGTCGATCCTGCGAAGCCATACACCTTGCCTACTTCCTCGAAGTGCTCGGTTTCGCTCCAGTAGCGCGGCTGGTAGGTGCCGATGAAGTCCCATTTGTTCCAGCGGAATGACTCGTTGCTGCCGTCATACGGGGTCACCTTATTGCCGCCGCCGTTGTCCTGGGTGAAGATGTTGACGCCGTCGCCGCCATTATCGATGTACCAATACTGCGGTTCATCGTCAGGTACGTAGAGGTACGGCGTATTGGCCGTCATCGTGGTCGTTTCGGGATTGTCCGGCTCTCCCATCTCAGCCGTCCACTTGCTCGTTTGCGGGTCCAGATGGATGCCCTTGAACTCATAGAAATGACCTGTCAGACCGTCGCTGGAGCCACTCTTCTTGAAGGCGCTCTTCGTGAAG
>JAILFU010000178.1 GCA_024697405.1 Prevotella sp. | reverse complement strand
GCCTGCAGCGCGATGCCACAGGTTTCTACTATCAGAGTCCCGGCTACGTGTACAGCTTTCTCGACAACGAATTGAAAAAAGCGAGAGTGGCTTAACCCCCAAACTAACTAATCCCCGAACGACTACTACGCCCAGATTTTTCAAAATATTTTCAAAAACTCTTAACCTGGGTAAAGACTTTTGCCCTCGGCGGCCGTTTTCCGGTCCATGCCGAGGGCTTTTCGTGCCTTTATGTGTAACTTCGCATGCGTGAAGGCACTCTGTCCGGTGCCTCTCATGCAGAATTATATGATTGAATCGGTAAAAATGACTAAAAAAAGCATCTTCCGTGAACAATTTTCATGGAAAGTTCGTACCTTTGCAGCGGAAATCAAATAAAGTTCATCAATTAACAGCAGTCTTACACCCGATAAAGATAAAAACGATACAATCATGACAGCTACAGCAACAACACAAGGCGTTTACGTGAACGTGCCGGCCGTCGACTGGTCGCTCTTCCGCGAGCTCGTTCGCAAGTTCGGCTGGCAGGCCGAGACACGCGAGCAGCTTCTCGACCGGTTCGTTGGCAGTCGCCCCGCCAATCCCGCCATCAGCGAAGACGAAATCATGGACGAGGTCAGAGCCGTAAGATACGCCAAGTAGAGTATGAAGGTCATCATCGACACCAACCTCTGGATTTCCTTCCTCATCGGCCATCAGACGCAACTCGTGCGCCGGATGCTTACCGACATGCGCTTCGACGTCTATGTCTGCGCCCGCCTCATAGAGGAAGTCATCGGCGTGGCTACCCGTGACAAGATACGCAAGTACGTCACCCAGGCCGACATCGACGACCTGCTGGCCATCATAAATGCCTTCTGCCAGTTCGCCATCATCCGCATCGAGGCTCCGGCCACAGCCATCCGCGACCCTAAGGACCTCTACCTCCTCTCGCTGGCTGAAACCATCGGTGCCGACTACATCGTCAGTGGCGATGCCGACCTTACCGACCTCGGTCAGTACCACCAGACCAGAATTATGAAACTTGCCGACTTCAAGGCAATGATGCAATACTAAACCACCCGACCATAAACAATGATGAGACGAGACATGAGAAAGATGGAGATGATAACATTGTTTAACGCGAATTGTTTGGCTAAGTCAAATAATTCGTTAAATCACTCACTCACTATATTCTAAACATCAGAACGGAGCGACGCCCGAACGAGGGCGACGCGACAGGCGACATATACGGCTTTGCCTTCGGCGAAGCTGCTCACGCTCGGCAGACTGCAAGCAAGCTTGCGGTCTGCTCTCGCTTACTCACAGCTTTGTCTTGCCCTTGGGGCAGGCGAGGCCGTAAGGCTTTTTGTGTGCATACTTTGGCGAAACAAAATAATCAAAATCAAACAATAAACAACAATGAGTATTAAGAAAAAATTTTTCGCGCCGTTGGCCTCGGGGCTGGGCGCAATGCGACGGGCAGCGATGCTGCTGCTTGTGATGCTGCTCACTGCCACGATGGCGTGGGCAACGGACAAGACGCTTTCGGGCAGTGAGAGCTATACCGCACAGGACGGCGACGTGCTGACAGGCTCGACATCGGGCACGGTGACGATTGCAAACTTCCAAGGCGACTATGCATCGCTGGGCTATGTGGAGAAGGAGTTTAAGATTGGCTATCCCACCGTAACCACCTCGTATGTCGATGCCACTGGCACACTGCTCGAGAACGTGCAGGCTATCCCGCTGGACAACACCATGACGACGCTGGCAGCAGGCACCTATGTGGTGAACAGCGACATGGCCTATACGGGCACCGTGACACTCAGCGGCGACGTGACGCTGATTCTCGGCGACGGCTGCACCATGAGCTTCGGAAAGGAGGGCGAACTGCTGAATGCTACAATCATTGAATGCCAAAACCATAATCTCACCATCTACGGTCAGAGCGGAGGTACCGGCTGGCTGAAAGCATACAGCGCTCAGAACGATGGCATTAATAATGTTTACTACACCCAGTATAGCGGCAATGTAGTGATCCGTGACGAGAATGGTGCCTGCATCGACGCCAGAGAGTTCACTATCCTCGGTGGTACACTCGACGTAGAGAGCGGAGAAGGTGACCAAGGCGACATTTCCGGCGGTTCCATAAGCATTCTTGGCGGAAAATTGTGGGCACGGAATAAGGGACTCTGGAGTCCACAAGGCATCACCTTGGGCTATACCAACGCCACCGACCAAATCTATGTCACAATTTACCATGCAGATGGGGCGGGACTCAAAATTGCCAACGGCAAGACGCTTGTTGATGACTACGGGGTAATCTGGAGCGGGGCGCTCAATAATGATCAAATAGTACACGGCATCAACGGCAGAACGCTGAAACCATTAGATTACACTGGCGTGACACTGACGAAGGAATACAATAACGTCTCCGCCACATTCAACGGCTCATCGGAGACAACGGTGAGCATCCCTGTGGATGTCAATGTAACTAGCGTGACCTATGAACGCACATTTACCGATGGCAGGCCAGCCACTGTGATGCTGCCGTTCAACAAAGCTGTCAGCGAAATCGGCGGTGGTACGTTCTATACCTTCGGCGGTGTGGAGAAAAAGAACAACAAGTGGGAGGCAACGATGAACGAAGTGACGGGCTCGCTGACTGCCAATACGCCGTATCTGTTTGTGCCAACTGGAACGTCGCTCACCTTCACCGGTGGTGCCACGCTGAACACCACAGGCGGCGGCAACTGTCTCGCTTCTGATGCTGAAGGATGGGTGTTCCACGGTACATATAGTAAGAAGTTATGGAATGAGGTTGAGACCCATGACTATGGTTTCGCTGCTACCAGCGGCACCTCTGCTGATGATAAGAGCGTGGAGGCAGGTCAGTTCGTTCGCCTCACTACAGGCGCTTCTGCCAAGCCTATGCGCTGCTACCTGTCGTATGTAGGCGTACCGAATCAAGCCCGCGCTTTGACCCGTGGTGCAGCTGCTACGGACGAGGAACTGCCACAGAGCATCATCGTGCGTCTGGTAGGAGCCAACGGCCAGACAACCGGCATCGGCACCATCGACACCAAGACGGGCGAGATGACCATCGACAGCGAGGCATGGTACACGCTCGACGGTGTGCGCCTGAGCGGCAAGCCCACCAAGAAGGGATTGTATATTAATAATGGTAAAAAGGTCGTAATTAAGTAACCCCTCCCCCTTCCCCTCCCGAGGGAGGGGGTAGAGTAATTTAAACATTAAAAAGCAATGAAAAAGAAAATATACGAGAAGCCTGCGATGCAAGTAGTCATCCTTCAACATCAGGTACACCTATTGGCTGGTAGCGGTGAAGAACCGACAGATGCCCCTCTGTGGGGTGATGAAATTGATTAAAGGAGATTTTTGAGAATGATTCAAATAATAGCTTTAATCGTTCTGGTTACAGGCAAGTGGTGAGCAACACCACTTTATGACACGCCGTTTCGACCGAACGCCAACAGGTGAGAAAATCCATATGCAGACAGCTGCAGGTATTGCTCATCTGGACAGAGACGTGCGCCATTCATACGAAGAACTGTTTGGCGTATTACGCCGAATAGGACTGAACTTCAAAGACTTCGAGCAGTTGTATCGTCGCATGGTGTTCAACGTCATCGCACGTAACCATGATGACCATACTAAGAACTTTTCATTTCTCATGGACAAGACTGGTAAATGGTCGTTTGCCCCGGCTTATGACTTATGCTACTCCTACTATCCTGCAGAACGATGGACAAGTCGTCACCAGCTTTCACTCAACAGCAAGACTGATGACTTTACACGGGAGGACTTGTTGGCTGTGGCACAGAACATTGGCATACGTGATGCCAACCGCATCGTAGAGGAAGTTCTCTCCACTGTAGCATCTTGGTCTGAGACAGCAAAAGATTGTGGAGTAAGACCTGATCATATAGAGGCTATCAGCAAGACACTCCTGCTGAACATCTAAGAATAATCATGCCGTCCAAAAGAAAGAGATGGGAAAGTCGGTTTACTTAACCAAGGAACGGTTTAGTTTATCCCCATATTATATGTCCATAATCCAAACTAAACCTTTTTTTTCGACAATGAAGCCTTCTCACCAAATGCGTTTCTCAAAAAAGGGTAAGAAATGACAATGAGCATCACTAAAGGACATACCAGACTCATTCTTTGCTCGCTTCTCAGCGATTGCAAGAATGTGCAAAAAACTGCTTTAAAAAGTGTAAACGTGCAAAGAACTGGAAAATCGATTTTGCAGATGTTTGCATAATAAAGGCATTTTATTCACGTTATTTTCAATGAAAACCTAACAAATTATTATGGCTGGCATTAAACCCACATAGGAAGATTTAACCAATTCCATCAACAAATACATCAGCCTCATTCCGATGTGTTTTGTAAGTTGGTTCGTCTGGTCAATGATAGATAAAAGAACAAGGAAACCCAATAAAGAATATGCAACGATGAAAGAAACAGTTTGTCATTCTCCTGTCATTGATATGTTCCTTATATGGCAAAAGATGACGAGATTGCCAAATTAACATACAGTCTATAGTCGAGGAAAAATAATCAACAACAATCAGAACAAATCGTATGCTCAAGATAAAGTGTTTGCTGCGCACGACAATGTTGTTAAGCCTTGTTTGCACGATGTTGGCATCTTGCGACAGGGAGCCGTGCTATAAGAATGACGGAAAACAGGTGACCTGGAATACATGGGATGTCTGGGCCGGTCATCATAGCCTTGTTGTTGATGCTGACCCTTCCACATTTGAGGATCTGGGTGACGGGTACGCCAGAGACGGCCAACAAGCATTTCTTGAGGGGAACATCATTAAGGGAGCTGACGGAAAAACGTTCAAATGTCTGGAGAAACCTTATGCTGTCGATAGCTACCATGTTTTTCATTGTGACACCATGATGACAAGTGCCGACCCCAAGTCATTCAAGGTGCACGGCCAGTACCTGACTGAGGACAAGAAAGACTATTACTGGTGCGGAAAACCAATACATGTGGTAGACAAAAAAACATTTGT
>JAILFU010000154.1 GCA_024697405.1 Prevotella sp. | reverse complement strand
GAAGCCACCCGCAGAGCACGCAAAGGTCGGCGTAGCCACTCTGCGAACTCTGCAAATGCTTTAGCATTTCTCTCCAAACTCTCAAATACGTTCATGCTCTGCGTCTTTGCGTTCAATTATTGATTTGCAAAAGTTGAATTACTCACTAATTGTGGAAAAAGCGTGTTGTGCGGTTGGGATATGAAAGCAGCGACGCTGAGAGAGAAAGGAGTTAATGAGCGCGTGCAGAGGATGCCAAGGCATTGTCACCGTCATGAGATTTGCAGAGTCAGTCCTGTGGGTAAAGCTCTGAGTACGCTGCCACGGGCGAAGTACGCTCTGTGTCCTCTCTTCAGTCAAAGAAAATGCTTGAACGCTGCGCCTCTGTGTTCAATTTTCCACCGCACGGTTCGTTAAATAAGCATTAATGGCTGCGAAAAGAAAAAAATATCTAGAAAAATTTGGCGATACGGGAAAAAAGCATTAACTTTGCACCCGCAAAATAAAAAATCGCGTTGGTGCCTTGGATGAGTGGCTTAGTCAACGGTCTGCAAAACCGTCTACAGCAGTTCGAATCTGCTAGGCACCTCGAAAGAAAATCCCGAAACCCGCTGAATGCTTGGTTTCGGGATTTTTCATGCTATCTGACAGTTCTCTTGGTGGTCTTGCTGCCCTGCCTGACGATGTAGATGCCCGCCTTCGCAGGCTGGGCCACCCGTCGTCCGTTCAGGTCGAAGAAGACTGGCGTACCGCTGTCGGCACTGACCGTGCCGATGGCGGCATTGACCTCCGTGTCGCTGTCGGGGAAGTTCCGCTTGCCGCCGCTGTAGGTTATGGTGCCGTCGGCCTTGATGGCCTTGCCGCCATAGCCGCTGATGGACAGCGTGCCGTCTTCCATGTAGAAGTTGCCCGAGTTCTCGTCCTCATGGTCGGCCGTCTTGCCGGTGGCGGGGTCGTTGCTCAGCTCCACCTGGATGCCGTCATCGTCGGCGCCGGTGATGGTCAGCGTGCCGCTCTCCATGAGGAAGTACTCCTTGCAGTGGATGGCGTCCTTCTTGGCACCGGTGACGTTGATGGTGGCGTTCTTCACCTCTATATACTCCTTGCTGTAGATGGCGTGCCTCGACTTGCCCACGACGTTGAGCGTACCCTTGCCCTTGAACTTGGTGTGGCCCTTGCAGTGGAAGCATCCGTTGTAGTTGTCGTTGGCACCGTCGGCGATGCTGTTGGTGGTGCCCTTCTTGATGCTCACGTCCACACGCTTGCCGTTCTGGATGTTGATGGCCGGACCGCTGGGGTTGGTCAGGGTGAGGCCGTCCAGCTGGACGGTGCATTTGAACGAGCCCTCGAGGAAGAACTCACCATCGGTAGAGGTGCCCGAGAGGACATAGATAATCTCTCCGTCCTCGTTGTCAACGGTCTTGTTGACGCCGGCGAAGTTCTCGCTCTGAACCAGCTTCACGTGCGAGCCGCTGCTGTTGTTAGTCACATAGCTGCTGATGTTGCTGGCTATGGTGACGGTGGCCGTCGAACCATTGAACTTTACCTCGACCGTGTTGTTGTCGACGGCCAGCGCTGTGCGTACCCCAGCTGCGAGGATGAAGGCAAAGAATAGTATGGCTTTTCTCATGATGGTTGGTTTTTCAGCCAGACTCATTTGCCCAAAACGGTGCCAACGGCATTCTTCACCTCGTTAGCCTTGTCAACGACGTCCTTCACCTGGTTGGCTTTCTCGCCTACGGTCTCCGTGGCCTTCTGGACTTTGTCGGTCACTTCGTCCAGCTTTTCGCCGATGGCATCCTTTACTTCCTCCACCTGGCCTTCCACTGCCTCCTGGGCACTGCTGCCCATGGCACCTACGAGACCAAGGAGCTGCTCGGCAGGCTGCTCGCTGACGCTCTTGATGAGCTCCTGAGCACGCTCGGCCACGTCGCTGTTGGTAATCTTGCCCAGCATGGTCGAAATCTGGGCTGCATTGTCCTTGAGGAACTTCTGTGCCGTACTCAGATATTCCTTGGCTTTCTGGGGGTTGTCTTTGATGAAGCCGATGGCCTTCTCCTGAATGTTGCCAACCAGTGCGAAGAATCCCTCACCGTTGTCGGCTTTCAGCTGCGACTCCAGGGCGGCGGCCAGCTGGGCGGCGTCGTCGGGAGCCTCTGCTTGTGGATCACTCAGTCCGGGGGTGGCGGTCTTTCCCAGACATGAAGTCAACGTGATGGCAGCGACGGCCATCAGTGCGAAAAACAATTTTTTCATACGCTTAATACATTAATAAATGGTTAAAAAACAAATTCGGCGGCAAAATTAAGAAAATAAGTTGAGATTTGCAAAAAAAAAAGCCGAATCATTTGGCCGTTATGAAATAATTTACTATTTTTGCCACTCTAAAGCTTCCTACAACAATATATACCATGATACTAAATACGACAAAGAAGCGTGTTGTTGGTGTGAACATCAGTCTTTACACCACTACCTATGCTGTTGTTGACATCAGGGGAAACATCCTCGCACAAGACGAGTTCCCCACGCTGGAACATCCTGATATCAAGGAATTTGTGGCTTTCCTCACAGAGAAGCTTCTGGCCATCATGGAGGCAAACGGCGGCTACGACGCTATCCGGTCGGTGGGCGTCGGCGTGCTGAGCGGAAATTTTGTCAAGGGATGTATCGAGCATTCGCCCAGCCTACCGTGGAAGGGCGAGGTACCCTTGGCCTCGATGCTGCGCGACCAGCTGGGCATGGCTGTGGCCGTGGGCAACAATGCCCATGTGAGGGCTCTGGGCGAGCAGGCCTATGGCAGTGCCCACGGCATGAGCGACTTCATCGTGGTCACGCTGGGACCCGGTTTGGGCAGCTGCACCTTCTCCAACGGCAGGCCCCATCTGGGAGCCGAGGGCTTCGCAGGAGAGATAGGCCATGTCTGCGTCAACCCGAACGGACGACAGTGCGGCTGCGGAGCCAGGGGCTGTCTGGAAACTTATTGTGCGGAAAAAGGTATTGTCCTGACTGCACAGAAGCTGATGGCCAACTGCGACACACCGTCATTGATGCGCAACTGCGAGAAGCTGGACCCGAAGATGATTTCCGACTTCTGTGAGCAGGGCGACGAGCTGGCCATTGAGGTTTACCGCCGTACAGGCGAAATCTTGGGCGTGGGGCTGTCGGCCTACGCATCGGTCATCAATCCCGAGGCCATCATTTTCACAGGTGGCATATCGCGTGCCGGCCATTGGCTCTTCGACCCCGCCCGTGCCGCCTTCGAGGAGAACGTGTTCCATAACCTGCGCGGAAAGGTAAGGTTCCTCATGTCGTCCCTCTCCGACATTGAGCGCAGCGTGCTGGGAGCTAGTGCGCTGGCATGGGAAGTGAAAGAATACTCATTATTTAAATAATACCATAACTGACGAAATGAACGAGACAGTAAAAAGCCGTGTCATCGGTGTTGACATCAGTATCGAGCGAACCAGCTATGCCATCGTCGACGTGCGTGGCAACATCATTGCTCGCGACGGCTTCAACACACAGCTCTACCCCAATGTGTCAGATTATGTCGGTACGCTGTGTGAGAAGGTGGTGACGCTGGCCGAAGAGAACGGCGGCTACGAGCATATACGCTCCATGGGCATCAGCTCTCCCAGCGGCAACAATGTGAGCGGGTGCATAGAGAATGCCCCCAACTTGAAGTGGAAAGGCGTGGTGCCGATGGCCGCCATGCTGCGCGACCGGCTGGGCATCGCCGTGGCACTGGGCAACGACGCCCATCTGGCCGGGCTTGGCGAGCATGCCTTCGGCTGTGCCCACGGCATGAACAACTTTATCCTCGTCACCTTAGGCTACGGCATAGGAAGCTGTATCTTCTCCAACGGAGAGGTGCACATCGGGGCCAACGGCTTTGCCGGAGAGATTGGCCATACGTGTATAGTGTATGGCGGACGCACCTGTGCCTGCGGCAAGAAAGGATGTCTGGAAGCCTATTGCGGCGCAATGGGAATTGTCAGGACGGCACAGGAAATGATGGCCGACACCAACGAGCCGTCGCTGATGAGGAATGTAGAGAAACTGACACCGAAGATTATCACGGAGTGCTGTGAGGAAGGCGACAAGTTGGCCATTGAGGTGTATAGGAAAACCGGTCAGATACTGGGTATGTCGATGGCGGGATATGCCGCCGTGCTCGACCCCGAAGCAATCGTCTTTACCGGTGGCGTGTCGCAGGCCGGCCACTGGCTGCTGGAGCCTGCCAACGATACTTTCGAGAAATATGTGTTTCACAATACACGCAACCGCGTGAAGTTCCTGCTCTCCGCACTTGAG
This sequence comes from Prevotella sp., assembly GCA_024697405.1. Classification (GTDB taxonomy): domain Bacteria; phylum Bacteroidota; class Bacteroidia; order Bacteroidales; family Bacteroidaceae; genus Prevotella. The sequence goes on along the minus strand of JAILFU010000154.1, from coordinate 4,407 downwards.
AACCATGAGCGCGACGTGCTGGGAGCCAGCGCGCTGGCATGGGGCATCAAGGAGTACTCGCTGTTCAAATAGCTATGAATGTAGACGAAATAAACGACATCATCAACGCCAAGCCGAATCTCAGCACCGCCCTCGGAATGGAGTTCATCTCCACATCCGGGGACGATACGTGTATGGCACGCATGAAGGTCGACGAGCGAAACCGCCAGCCCTTCGGATTCTTGAGCGGAGGTGCCTCGCTGGCTCTGGCCGAGAATGTGGCAGGCGTAGGCTCGTCGGCACTCTGTCCGGGCTGCGCCTGTGTGGGCATCGAGGTGAGCGGCAGCCATGTGAAGGCAGTGGCCGAGGGCGACACCGTCACGGCATACGCCCGCATGCTGCATCAGGGCTCTACGCTCCACGTGTGGCAGGTCGACATCAAGGACACGGCAGGCGACCTCATCTCCAGCGTCCGTGTCACAAACTATATCGTCAGGTCGAAATGAGCAATGCTTTCGCCGTCTTTCGCCTGCCTCACGCCCGGCAAGCTTTCCGGATAGAAGGGGAGGCACAGGTCATCCCTTCGCTGAGAGACCTGGGCGACCGCCAGGGCTTCGTCATCGCCCCGTTCGTGGCGACCGACGACACACCGATTCTGCTGGTGACCGGTGCCAGTGGAGAGTTGAGAACTGAGAGTGGAGAGTGGAGAGTTGAGAGTGGAGAGTTGAGAACTGAGAGTGGAGAGTTTGCTACCGCAGTGGTTTCTGACGCGGTAGCAAACTCTCAGTTCTCAGTTCTCAGTTCTCAGTTCTCTCAGTTCTCAGTTCTCAGTTCTCAACTAGACTCCTACCCCTTCTCCACCTTCCATACGGCCCTTCTCTCCGGCCGTTTCCAGAAGCTGGTGCTGGCTCGTTGTGCCGTAGAAGCTAACGACGGCCATTCCACTCCCATGATGCTTTTCGAGCGGGCCTGCCAGCGCTATCCGCGCATGTTCATCGCCCTGGTCTCCGCTCCGCAGTGCGGCACCTGGCTCACGGCCACCCCGGAGGTGCTGCTGGAAAATCTTCCGCAGTCAGACCTCTGGCGAACCATTGCCTTAGCCGGTACGATGCGCCTGCGCGATGACGAGCTGGACGGAGAGGGACTGCACCTGCGCTGGTCGACGAAGAACATACAGGAACAGCGCTATGTGGCCTCCTACATTGCCGACACCCTCAAACGTCTTGGCCTCGACTATCGGGAGGAAGGGCCGCGCACGGTGCGTGCCGCCAACCTGGTGCATCTGCGCAGCGATTTTACTTTCTCGTTAATAAATAATGGTACGCGCGTAGGAGCGCTGCTCGATGCCCTCCATCCCACGCCCGCCGTCTGCGGCCTGCCGAAGAAGGAGGCGCTGGAGTTCATCCTGCAAAGCGAACCCGTTCCCCGCCGCTACTACTGTGGCTTCATGGGGCCTGTCAATTCTCAGTGCTCCACCCACCTCTACGTCACCCTGCGCTGCATGCAGATTGCTTCCCAGCACTACCGCCTCTACGCCGGTGGCGGCCTGCTCTGCGACAGCGTCTGCGACAAGGAATGGCGGGAGACAGAGGCCAAGATGGAAACCATGCGCCAAATCGTGAATCCGTAGACCGTAAGCGAGCGTTAAATTGCCTATGATGTTAGAATCACAGACCCCACCCCTGCCCCTCCCTTCAAGGGGACCGCATGGCACTCCCCTCCCTTCAAGGGGAGGGGTAGGGGTGGGGTCTGTATAATCATGCCTAATCAAGTTGTTATTAAACGATAGCATCAATTCATCAATCGATAATCTCCCCCAAGGTGTACAGCAATAAAGAGAACGTAAACATACTGACGGCCCTGCTGGTGGCTCATGGCGTCCGGCATGCCGTCGTCTGCCCCGGCAGTCGTAACGCGCCGATAGTCCACAACCTGAACGAGTGCCCCGACATCACCTGCTACCCCGTCACCGACGAGCGCTCCGCCGGCTTCTTCGCCTTGGGCATTGCCCAGGCTACCGATGAGCCCGTTGTCGTCTGCGTCACCAGCGGCACGGCATTGCTCAACCTCGCGCCCGCCGTGGCCGAGGCCCACTACCAGCACCAGTCGCTCATCGTCGTCTCTGCCGACCGTCCCGCCGAATGGATTGGACAGCTCGACGGCCAGACGCTCTCCCAGCCCGGCGCACTCGCTCTCTGGGTCTGCAAGACGGTCAATCTGCCAGAGGTGCCTAGTGGAGAGTTCTCCACTCTCAGTTCTCAGTTCTCAGTTCTCCACTCTAAACTACCCAAGGCCTGGTACTGCAACCGTCTGGTGAACGAGGCGCTGATAGAGGCCACCTCCGACCGCCACCCCTGCGTCCACATCAACGTTCCCATCTCCGAGCCGCTCTTCGACTTCTCCGTCGCCCAGCTGCCCGAGGAGCGCGTCATCCGCCGCTATTCCCCCGCTGTCGACTACGACTGTCTGCCGCAGCCGTTCATCGATGACTTCCTGCAGGCCCGCCGCCCCCTCATCGTCTTCGGCCAGCTCAGTCCCCGCCGCTTCCGCTACGAGGGCGTCGACCAGCTCTTCAGCCACGTCATCGTCCTCCGTGAGGCGTTGGCCCCCTTCACTAGCGTCAGCCACTTCGATTCCGTTTTAGAGCGTGGAATGGTGAGTGGTGACGGGTGCCTCCTCCCCCCCGATTTCATCCTCTACGTGGGCGATGCCATCGTGAGCAAACGGCTGAAGCATTTCCTGCGCCAGGCCACCGACGCCCGCTGCTGGCGCATCAGCCTGACGGGCGACGTGGAAGACACCTTCCAGAACCTGCGTGGCATCGTCGTCGGCGATGCCGAGTTCGTTCTGCAGTCGCTCAACAACAAGATGGACAAATACAAGTGTGCCCACCCGGCTGAGCGGGTCAACTTCCGCCGCCAGTGGCTCCGTCTGCTCAAAGGAGCAAAAGAGCAGGCCGAGGCAGCGCAGCTCCCATGGGGAGAGGCGGCTGCCGTGCAGCTTTTCGAGCAGCAGCTCAACGCCATGTTCACCCCTCACCCCTCACCCCTCGCCCTTCACCCTTCACCCCTCGCCGTACATTATGCCAACTCCACGCCCATCCGCCTGGCCAACCGCTATGCCCATGGGCATCCCGTATGGTGCAACCGTGGCGTGAACGGCATCGAGGGCACGCTCAGCACTGCCGCCGGCTTCAGCGTAGCGCTCGCCTCCCTCGCCAATCATCCTTCCCCCTTCACCTTCTGCGTCATCGGCGACCTCAGCTTCTTCTACGACCAGAATGCGCTGTGGAACCAGAACATTGGCGGCAACCTGCGCATCCTTTTGCTGAACAACGGGCACGGAGCCATCTTCGACCATCTGCCTGGTCTCAGCGAAAGCCCCGTCAGCCATACCTTCGTCGCCGGTCAGCATCAGGCTACCGCTGAAGGCATCTGCCGCCAGAACCACGTGGAATATATGAAAGCCACCAACATGGACGAGCTGCACCGGGGCATCGACCGTCTCCTCAGAGAAGACTCCTCCCGCCCGATGCTTTTGGAAGTCATCGTAACGTCTGTACCCCGCCACTAGGTAGCGGGGTACTGACTCTTAGACGAAGTTTGCCAAACTGAGGTCTGCTGGTGATATCGGCTAATCATCCACCAGCCCTGCCCTGACTCTGTACTTCTCCATATCTATCATCACATCCCGCTGAGTTCTGAAGAACAAATTGAGCATGCCTTCCAGGTAATAGTCAAGACGTGGAATCCATTCCACAAAGAGGATGGTGTTGCGGCTGGAAAGTCCAATCGTTCTATCCTCTTTATCGAAATGGTAGCACACGGTGACATGTCCATAGGCATTTGCATCGTTGACCGCTTTCTGCATACAGGCAAAATCCTCGATGTCTCCGTCCATCGACATCACATGCCACCACTCTTGGATCAAGGTGATGTACGGACTGTCTTGTGTGACTTCAATGAAGAATAATTGTCCCTGGTAGTGAAAATGGATTAAACGGATGACTGGCACGTCCTCCACTATTGTGTAGTTACACCCATCTCCCTCAGTGTTTTCAACACTAAGTCTTCCGTTGCCAGCTCCACCATTTCGTCGTTATCCACCGGCACGGCGGACACATCCGGTTCTTGCTTCTTCCGCTTCCTCCTTGGCTTCTTCTGTTCCATCAGCCTTCTCTCTTCTTCCTGTTCCATTTGCGCAATCGGCTTTTTCCGTTCCTTCTGTTTTTTCTGCTTCTCTTTCTCCTCTTCCTCCTCCTCATCTCTCCACATGTCGTTCTGAGAATTGTCGAGCCAATCATCATCCCTCCACATGCTGTTTTGAGAGTTGTCGAGTCAGTAGAATCCCATGATTCCAAGCACTAATGCCAAGAGATGCCCTATTCCTAGTTCCATATCGTTTGAAATTTGCTTGCAAAGATAGTGT
>JAILFU010000057.1 GCA_024697405.1 Prevotella sp. | reverse complement strand
CCCAATCTTGAAATGCTCATCAAATTATCCAAACTTTTGAATGTCGATACAATTTAAATTTATAACGATTATGACAGAAAAAAAGAAATTTGAGAAACCCGAGATTCGGGTTATCGAGTTGCAACACCGCACGATGCTGCTGGCTGGCAGCGCAAAGAGTGGCCAAATGAACAACCCCGACGATTATGAACTCGAAGACGATCCGTTCAACTTTTAACTAACCCCAGTGTATAACAATTAAAACGTAAAGACAATGAAGACAACGAAATTATTCTTTATGGCTGCACTGGCTCTGATGACTGCCGCATGCAGCAACGACGACAACGACCTGACGACCCCGCAGCCACAGAAGGCCGAGGGCATCACCATCACCGCACAACTCGCCCCGAAGACCAGCGGAGCTACCACCCGCGCCGTGAGCGACGGCGGCAACAAGATTGTGGCCGAGTGGGCCGTGAACGAGCATATCGCCATCCTCTACGAAGTGGGCGGCACGAAGTACGCGGCTGATGCCACTATCACCGCAGTTGACGACGACGACGCAGCCACCATCCAGTTCACCGTGGAGGCCGGCACGCCCGACAACACCGCCTGCACCCTGGTCTATCCTTACAGCGCAGCCAAGGGTGACCACACGGGCGTGAAGGATGCCGCCACGCTGCTGGCCGCACAAGACGGCACGCTCTCGGCCAACCTCGACGTGCGCGTAGGCGAAGGCACCATCCAGACCACGACGCCCGGCCTGACCGTCACCACCCAGCCCGCAGCGCAGTTCGCCATCTTCAAGTTCACAACCATGAGTGTCCCTGGCGAGGATGACGATATGCAAAACACGAACGTGACGAAGCTGACCGTCACCATCGGTACGCAGGACTATGTCATCACGCCCACCTCGGCCACCAGCACGCTCTACGCCGCCCTGCCCGCAGTCGATGCCCAGACCGTGAGCTTCACCGCCACGGACGGCAGCAATCTCTACGCCGCATCAAAAGCCAGCGTTTCCTTCGATGCCGCCAATTACTACCAGAGCACGGTGAAGATGGGTAAATTGATACAGGTGAACAACAACGACGACGATCTTATTATTTACGATTTGTTCTTAAATGGTGGGAGCTACAAATACCTCCACATAGGCCTCGACCAAGCCTACGCCATCGCCAAGCAACTTAGCACCCTGAACGGCAACGCCAAGGTGGCAGTGGTATACGACCATGTTGATTATGAAAATGATGTGATCTACGCCCTGAGCTCTGACGCTTCGGCAACTGCGCATCAAAAGGATTACAATGATCTCCTTTATGAAATTACCGACCGCGTGTTCCTCGCAACGTTGTGGGAGGATTTGTATTGAGGAAAACAGCGTTCTTTGAACCGATGAACAGACAAAACTTGCAAGCACAATTTTTACCTGACAAAATTGTGCTTTCAGGAAATAAGGGCAATGACTCAAAGTGATGCGGGAGTAACCCCCACATCCAGTGTCTACAGCAAGCACGACCAAGCCGCCCGAGAGTCTTTATGAATAGGCTTTCGGGCGGCTTCTTTCTGTCTTACGTCACTGCTGTTTTGCCTTAATGAATACACCTTCCATACGCTGGCGGTAGTTGCCAGTGGCATACAGCGGTTTTTTGCCAATGTAGTAGCAATTCCTCTCAAACCCGTCAACACAATCCTGATTGACAATCTCCGACCTGTTGATGCGCACAAAGTTCTCAAGACCCTGCGGGTATGAGCGAGCAGAGCTCGAGCGCGGATGCTCCGTCAGCATCTCCTCAATCCGCCACAGCCGATGGTTCACCATCTTATTCCTCTCACCAGTCAGGAACATGACGCTTCCATTTTTCGCATACGCTCAACAACACGTCTCGAAGGCTCTCACCCACAAAATCTCGTCATACCTCACCTTCTCCCACTTTTCATCGGTCTTCACGAAGAAGCCGTCTTCCACTACATACGGACTTTGCCTACTGGCTTCGCCAAAATCCTGTTTTTTGTCTTCAGGGCATCAAAATCTTACTAATTATTATTAAAATCTACAATAAAGGCAACAACAATCGTACAAAACTACTACAATTACAAATATTTGTAGTAACTTTGTGGCGATTTCCAGAGATAAAGTATGAAAGAACGGAATTCATATCTTTCTTCTGCCTCTGTAAAATAGCAAGGGAGAACAGGGGCAGTAGCAAAACCTGGTTGGTGGCTCTTATACGAACAGCTTAGTTAGCCTATATATGAAGAAAGATATCTTCCATGCTGCGAATGGTCGGAATAATTCTCCAAATAAGCAAATTACCAACCAGGTTTTGCTACTGCCCCTAAAAAAGGTAATAAGTAAAAAGTAATAAGTAAAAAAGTAAAAAGATAAAATGAGGATAAAGAAAGATTTTGTGCTGCGCGAGGTGTTCGGCAAGGATGTGATTGTATATAATGGCCTCAAAGCCATCGGTTTCACGAAGTTTCTGGTTTTGAACAAAAGTGCCACGTGGATATGGAAAGAGGCGCAGGCGCAGGGCGACTTCACCGTAGAATCACTGACCGAAAGGCTCTGCGAGGAATACGACGTGACAAATGAAGAAGCCCGCTCCTGCGTGACGGAACTACTCGAAAAGTTGGACAAAGAGGGTGTGATAGAAAAGTAAAAGTAATAACATAGCAGTTGACACTGGATATTTGTCTGATTTGTAAAGATTTGAAAGATTTCTGCCCCAAGGGGGCACTCCAGCCACCAGTAGGAGCTTATCACCACATTGATTTTAGTTATATAGAAGCCGTCAGTAGAGACGCCACAATGTGATGTCTCTACGCAAACACCGAAATAACATTAGTTATATATTATCTCGCACAGATTGATGATTCTGTCTGCACACGTCGTTACTCTCATATTCTGACGAAAAAACGACCAACTATTAGTAAAATGTATCTTTTCGGGGTGATTTGTGTAAGTTTTTGTCCCGACAGGCTTATTATCTCAGAAAAATTGTATAAATTTGCAAGCAAAAAAGCATCGTCAGTATTAACGGTTCCTATTTATCCTGTAAAAAAAAGTCTATGGCCATTGGGTTGTTAGTCGTGTTTCAGTATGGGTTCAGATTCCCCAGGCGTATGGCAGGACTTTTGCCTTCTGGGGTTGTCGCTGACGGCGGCAGCCCAGGTGGAGCCTGCTGACGTTGAACAGCTAAGGAAAGACATGTACCGCCTGTATAACAAGGCGGACTCCTTTCAGCAGTTCATCGAGGTGACCGACCGGCTGATAGCGGTCTCGAAGCAGACGAACAATGAGAATCTGCTCTATCGTGCCTGGGCGAACCAGGCCACAATCCGCTCGCTTCACGGTCAGCGTGAGCAGGCCCTTGAAACGGTGAAGGAGATGTCGGAGTTTGCCCGAAAGAGCGACAGCAAATATGGCCTTTACATTTCAACGCAGACGAATGCGCAGATATTCAGTAGCCTTCAGATGGAGTATCAGGCGGAAGAGCTGCTCCTTCGCTGCATTAGCTATAAAGAGCAGTATCTGCCCCATCAAAACAGCTCTCCCGCCTATCTTGCACTGGCAAAAATCTACTTCAACAGGAAAGAGAAGGAGAAGGTGCTTGAGATGGTGGAAGAGGCGCTCCGGCAGCCTGAGCTGCTCCCGGCACAGCGGGATCAAGCCTTGGGCTATAGGTGTATGGCTGCCACATTAGGCGAGGGGAACAAGGAGGAGTTCAACCGCTATTATGCTGACCTTAAGAAGGCCATTGAGGAGACCGGAGCGACGATGAAATTAAGTCAGCGGGTGGAGGTCTGTCATGCCGACCTGAACGGCGACTACGAGCGAATGCTGGCGCTGGCTCAGGAGATGAAGAATCCGCTGGACAGGCTGATGCTGACTTCGCAAGCCTACAACAGGCTGGGCCGATGTCAAGAGGCTTACAACCTGCTGCTGGAATTCAAGCGGTATAGCGACTCTATCAATTCTGCGGATGTGCGCAACATCGCCTTGAACCACTCGCTGGCCCTTGATGCCGCCAGGGCTGAAAACGAGGCTAAAGACCTGAAGCTGAAAAACCAGCAGCTAGTGCTGGAACACATCTCCGACGAGCTGGAGCAGCGACGTCTGGAGGAGGAGGCACTGACCCTCTCGCTGGCAAACCAGACCATAGAGCTGCGCAACCGCGACATGGAGCTGCAGAACGTGGCCGTCAGGCTGAAGAACGACAGTCTGGACTGTTACAACAAAGACCTGCAGCTGAGCGAGTGGACCTCGAAGATGGAAGCCCAGAAGCAGACAGAGCACGCGCAGCATGTGTTTATGACCATGCTGGCCATCATCGCGGCGCTGGTCATCTCGTCGCTGGCCTTTATCCTGTATCGCCGCAACAGGCACTCGAAGGAAATTGAAACGGCCTACGGCAAACTGGAGGACGCCTACAACCGGCTGGAGGAAACGACAACTGCGAAAGAGCGCATAGAGAGTGAGCTGCGCATTGCCCGTGAGATACAGATGGGGATGGTGCCGCATGTGTTCAACGCTTTCCCCGAGGAGCTGGGCGTCGACCTCTATGCCTCGATGACGCCTGCCAAGGAGGTGGGCGGCGACCTCTACGATTTCTTCCTGAGCGACAAGAAGCTGTATGTCTGTGTGGGCGATGTCTCGGGCAAGGGTGTGCCGGCTTCGATGACCATGGCTGTGGCCGTCAATCTGTTTCGCAGCGTGGCCAAGGTGGGGCTTACGCCTGTTCGCATTGCCCAGCGCATCAACGACACGCTCTCTGCCGACAACGAGAACTGTATTTTCGTCACGATGTTCATTGCCGAAATAGACCTTGAGACGGGGCGTATGGACTTCTGCAATGCCGGCCATAACCCGCCTGTGATTGTAGACAATAAGCTGGCACCGGGGAACCCTGAGCGTGCGTGCTACATCGAAATGGAGCCGAATGCACCCGTCGGGCTCTGGCCTGAGCTGGAGTATATAGGCGAGCGCATGGACAATGTCAGGGGGCACACGCTGCTCATCTACACCGACGGGCTGACCGAAGCTGAAAATGAAGCGCAGGAGCTGCACGGTGAGGACCGCCTGCTGGAGCTGGTGAGCACAGATGCGCTGGTCAGCGCAGAAGCTACGGTGAACAGGATTCTCGGCGATGTCGCCTCGCATGTGGGCGAAGCTGAGCAGAGCGACGACCTGACCGTTCTTTGCATCAAGATAGGCTGACGCTGTCTGCTCTCCCCGAGGGCTGCGCGGGCTGCAGGCCTATTTCATGGCCTCGGCAAAGGAGCCGCTGGCGATGCTCACGGCATCGGGCTCGCCGCTCTGCTGGCGTGCCTGCTCTGTGCGGTCGAGGAAGGGCACGTCGCTGCCGTCGGCCGACATGGTGCGTGAGCGGTACCAGTTCTGGTTGGTGAAGTCGCCATAGCCGCCGTTGCGGTTGTAGTGGCCCCAGTCGGAATAGTCGGCATTCTCGAAGTCGAACCTGATGCGGCGGCTGCTCATGTCGCGGATGTAGCCCCAGAAGCGTGAGTTGTTCAGGCCGTAGTCGATGATGTAGAGCGGGCTCCATTTGTCGTCGTCGTAGATGAGGGTCAGCTCGCCGTCGACGATGAACCACTTGAACGTGCAGTAGGCATAGTCGTGGAAGGGCGAGCGGGTGTCGTAATCCACCTCCTCGCCGCGTCCGCTGGTGTAGTAGATGCTTTTCGAGGAGAAGCGCATCACCGTGGCGTAGGTGTTGCCGCTCAGTCCCCAGCGGTTGCTGTAGTAGGTGTCGATGTAGCCCTGCCAGTCGCGGTCGCGAAGCTTCTGGGCAATGTAGTCGTCTTCTTCTTCACAGCTGGTGAAGGTGGTCATGGCTGCCATCATCATGGCCAGCGTCATGATTCGGGAGTAGATTTTTTTCATGTTCTGTTGCTTTTGATGGATTCTGGCGCAAAGGTACGCATTCTTTTTGATTTGACCAAAGGAAAAGGCCTATTTCGCAGTAGGATTTTTCCTGCCGAATTGGGGGTCTATATGGATGAAGGCGGCCACGAGGAAGGTGACCGAGCACAGGACCATGACAAGGATGAAGAAGGTGGAGTAGCCCACGGCATCCTTCATATAGCCTGAGAACATGGCGGGCACCTGCAGGCCCAGGTAGCTGATGCCGGTGCAGATGGCATAGTGCGACGTCTTGTATTCGCCCATGGAGAAGTAGAGCATGTAGAGCGTCAGGGCGGTGAAGCCCAGGCCGTAGCCGAACTGCTCGATGAAGATGCACGAGCTGACGAGCAGCATGTTCTGGGGCAAGGCCAGGCTCATGTAGACATAGACCACGTCGGGCAGGGTGATGGCGCACACCATGGGCCATAGCCACCGCTTCAGCCCGTCGCGGCTGGCCAGCCATCCGCCCACGATGCCGCCCAGCAGCAGGCCGATGAGTCCCACGGTGCCGTAGCTCACGCCGTACTGTGCCAGCGAGAGGCCCAGCCCGCCGTCTTCCTGCGGACGGGTGAGGAAGGTCTTGCTCATCGCGTTGAGCAGCGCCTCGGGGAAGCGGTAGAACAGGATGAAGAGGATGGCGGCCAGCATGGCCTTCCACGGCATCTTCCGGGCGAAGGCCACGAGCATGGTCTTCAGCCCTCGGACGATGTCGGCGGCTGTGGAGTCGCGCTTCACGTCGGCTTGGGGGCGTGGCATGATATAGGTGTGGTAGAGCCAGACGGCGAGGAACAGCGCTGCAGTGCCGTAGAACACCAGGCTCCAGGCGTATGCCTTGCTGTCGGGGTAGGTGTCCTGCAGCAGTCCTGCCACAGGCACCAGCACGCCGTTGCCGAAGATGACGGCCAGGCGGTAGAAGGTGTTGCGTATGCCTACGAACCATGCCTGCTGGTGCTCGGTCAGCTCCAGCATGTAGTAGCCGTCGGCGGCAATGTCGTGTGTGGCGCTGCTGAAGGCCATGAGGAAGAAGCAGAACATGGTGCCCTGGAACCAGAAGTCGGTATCGAGTGTGAAGGCGATGCCTGCCAGCGACGAGCCCAGCAGCATCTGCGTCAGCAGCACCCACCAGCGCTTTGTCTTGTAGAGGTCGACGAACGGGCTCCACAGCGGCTTGATGATCCACGGCAGTCCGAGCCAGCCGGTGTAGAGGCCTATCTCGGTGTCGGTCAGGCCCATCTGCATGTAGAGCACTACGGCTACCGATGTCACGATGACGTTGGGAAGGCCCTCGGCCATGTAGAGTGTGGGAATCCATGCCCACGGCGTGCGTTTAGTCTGTTTCATTTCCTAGTATTTTTTCCTTTTAATTGCTTTCACATATACGGCGCGCCATCTCGTTGAGCGAGAGGCACTGGCTGCGGCTGATGACCATCTTTTCGTTATGCTGCTCCCATGGTGCCAATATGAGCAGCTGTCCTCTTGCACATGCCTCCATGCGCTTGCCTCCTGGCTTGGCCAGGCCAGTAAGACCGTTTTCCTGTAGGAAGATAAGGGGCAGATGCTCGTTGAAAGCCGCTCGCAAGATGGCTTTCTCTCCAGGCGAGATGGAGGGCGACACAAGGACAGCCCCTTGGCGGGCAATGGCCAGTGTCTGCTCTGTCAAAGAATGGACGTCGGTCTCGGTAAGACGGCGTGAGCACTGCACTTGTATGCGATGGGGGTACTGTAGGAGAAAACGGTTTCCAATGGCAGAGAAGGTGAAGCCAAAGGCTTGCAGGTTGCGCTGCACACGGAACAGGTCGGGGTGCTCGCGCTTCATGAGAAGCCGGCGCGGGTTGTCTGCCAGATAATGGCGCCAGGCGTCTAGTTGCCCCCTGCGGAGCAGTAGGCGGTCGTTGTAGCCAGGCGCAAAGAGGAAGCCGTGACTGCGTTCTGTTTGTTGCTGTAGTACAGCAACAGACGGGACAAGCTGGCGAAAGGCCTTGTTGCAGCCATGCTTGAAGCCTAGAAGCACCTTGCCCAGGGGGACTTCCATCTTTTCCTTTACGAAGAGTATGCCGTGCAGGTGGTCGGGCATCAACTGTAATGCCAAAGAGCAGACGTGCGGATGGCGCCTTTCTATTTCATGCCAGCATTCTTTCTCTGCCTCGCCTAAATCAGAAAGAACCAAACGCGGGGCATCGGGGCAGCCCTCGGGGGCATCGCTGCGCCCGGCTATCTGTCCGAAAAGCGGCCGGCGCCCCTCTGTCACCATCGTTATCATGTAGATCTGGCGACTGCTGTAGTCGTGACCCACACAACGGCGCTGCATGGAGGGCTTCTTCTCGCCGGCAAAAGCTTTCTGGGCTTCGTATGTCTCTTTCTTCATCTTTGCTTCGTTTTGGTTGTTGGCTTCGTTTTGGTTGTTGGCTTCGTTCTGGTTGTTGGCTTCGTTCTGTTTGTTGCTGTAATACAGCAACAGACGGGACGGGGCTAGTATGCCTTCTCGATTTCTGCTCCCTGGTAGTAGTGGAGGAGGATGTCGCGGTAGCTCTTGCCCTCGTGGGCCATCACGGCGGCGCCTATCTGGCACAGCCCCACGCCGTGGCCCCAGCCGTGGCCGTGGAGGATGAACTTCTGGGGCGAGGGGGTGGCGGCGAGGGCTGACGTCTGGGGGGTGATAGGCACTTTCTCAACCTCGAAGTTGGAGCTGAGCAGGTGGCTCTCGCTCAGTGCGCGGCGTATCTCCAGCTCCTTGCCGATGACATAGGAGCGGCGGGTACCCACAATCTGCAGGCGCCAGATGCGGCCGCTCTCGCCACGGCTCAGGGGGATGAGGTCGGTGATGGTGCCCAGGTCCATCTTCAGCTTGCGGCTCACCAGGTCGGTCAGCTCCTGCTGGGTGTACTCCACCGTCCAGTCGTGGAAGTCGGCGGTCTCCTGGTCGTAGTCATTGAGCACCTGCCG
>JAILFU010000128.1 GCA_024697405.1 Prevotella sp. | reverse complement strand
CCACGCGACTCTCCACGAGAGGCGGGTACACCAAACTGAACACCCTCATTTGAAAGGCATCCGACACTCACAGTCAACCGAGTGGTAGTGCGATGTGCTGCATGAGCAGTGCATGCGAGTAAGGACGTGCTGAGCCTGCGCCGTGATGTTCCCCATGGAACGGGTGCTGACGGCTCCGGACAGCGGTCGATGTGGTTTTTTCGGTTCGCCCTGAGAATGCGGATGCCTGTTGTTCACTTTTCGCTCTTTGGGTCAAAGAGCTCCGTCTGGAAGTTCAGCGACTGTATCTCGATGTCGAGCTTACGGAGCTGAGCCGAATAGTTGTCAATCTGCTTGCCGAGCACCTTTACGTCGATGACCGTCACCATCTTTATCTCAGAGCGGGAATAGCGGTCGTGGCCTGACGATGCTGCGTCGAAAGCATTGCGCAACGTGCTGATTCGCATGTTGAGCACGTCCTTTCGTGCCATCAGCTCAGTCAGCGTCTTGCCCTCTTGGCTTAGGGTGTTCATGTTCGTGGCGTTGATACGCCAGATGAGCGACTCAAGCTGTTCAAGGCACGAGCTGAGCTCTTTCATCAGCTCGGCAGGCTGCTCTGACGGCTCGTCGCCCTCCTGCACCTTCACGTTGTTCTGGATGCGCTGTCCCAACTGCTGGATGCGCTTCTGCAAATCCTTTCGGATGCTTAATGCTTCTGCAAGTTTCATGTTCTAAAACTCCTTTCCTTCATTAGCGATTCTGATTTCCGGTGCAAATTTACGACATTTCCGGCTATTTAGACTATCTTTACCGATTAATTTAATATGTTTTGTGAATTAAGGCGCAGCCGGCGTAACAGGCATGTGCCGGCAAGAAGGTCCTTTTGCATGTTTTTTGCAAGTTTTTTTGGCTTTAAAGCTAAATAAAACAGAATTAATGTTGCTTTCTGTCAAAAAATCGTGGCAGAATCATCACTTTTTAACAGAAACGTTTGGCGTTTATAAAAAGATTGCTTATTTTTGCAAACTGTAACATTGCATTCTGCTCTTTTGGGGGTGTCTGCCGTGTTATAATATAATGTACACGTGCGTAAAATAACGAAACGAAAACCAATTAATCATTAACAAAAAACGAGAGAGATTTATGGAAAAAAGACTCATGACATTACTGGCCGTGCTCTTCCTTTTTGTGGGGGGTGCATTGGCCCAGACTAAAGTCAATGGTACCGTGGTGTCTCAGGACGATGGGCAGCCCGTCATCGGCGCAACCATTCAGGTCGTAGGCACCAATGTCGGTACGGTGACCAACTCGAACGGTCAGTTCTCGCTGACCTGTCCTGCGGGTAAGAACACCTTGAGAATCACTTATGTGGGCATGGAGCCCCTGGAAGTGAGTGCACGTCCCAACATGCGCATCCTGCTGACCAGCGACCGTCAGGCCCTGGACGAGGTGATTGTCATCGGTTATGGTACGGCCAAGAAGTCGGCCTTCACCGGTTCGGCCTCTGAGGTGAACTCCAGTGAGATTACCAGTCACGTCACGTCGAGTGCCACCAGCGCACTCGTGGGTAAGGTGGCCGGTGTCATCGCCACTACGGGCGGCAATGCCGGCCCTGGCTCGGCTCCCACCATCCGTATCCGTGGTATCGGCTCCTACGCTGCCAGCGACACGCCCCTTTACATTGTGGACGGTGTGCCCATGGAGCAGGCTATGAACACCATCAACCCCGAGGACATCGAGTCGATGTCGGTGCTGAAGGATGCTTCGGCAGCTGCTATCTACGGTAACCGTGGTGCCAACGGCGTGGTCATCATCACCACGAAGAAGGCCAAGGGTGCCGCCCAGGATGCTGAGATTAAGTTCGACGCCAAGTGGGGTTCGAACTCGCGCCTGGTTCCGCAGTACGACATCATCAAGAGTCCTGCCGAATACTATGAGACCATGTACCGCTCTCTTTACAACAGCCAGTACTATCATGGTGCCACCGACGAGCAGGCTCATGCCTACGCACAGCGCAACCTGCTCAGCAGCAGCAACAATGGTGTGGGCGTGCAGGTTTACACCGTGCCCGAGGGCCAGAACCTCGTGGGCCGCAACTTCAAGCTGAACCCCAATGCCAAGCTGGGCTACTATGACGGCACGTACCTCTTCATGCCCGACGACTGGTATGACGAGCTCTACCACAATTCGTTCCGTCAGGAGTACAACGTGTCGGCCTCGGGCAACAGCGGCAAGATGGCCTACTATGCCAGCGCCGGCTACCTGAACGACGGCGGCATGGTGGACAACTCCAAATTCGAGCGCTACACTGGCCGTCTGAATGTGGACTACCAGGCCAAGAAGTGGCTGAAGCTGACCACCAACATGTCGTTCACCCACCGCGACACCGAGAATCCTGCTTATACCAGTGATACCTACGGTTCGAGCGGCAACCTGTTCTACTATGCCAACTCCATGGGTGCCATCTATCCGCTCTACCTGCGCGACAAGGACGGCAACATCATCAAGGAGAACGGCCGCAAGCTCTATATGACCCACAACAACAGCAGCCAGACGCGTCCCGGCTTCCAGAACAACGCCGCCCGCGACAACGACTTCAACCGCAAGCAGATGTTCAGCGACATCTTCACCGGGCAGTGGGCTGCCGTCGTCACCCCCATCGAAGGACTCAGCCTCACGGCCCAGCTCAGCGCTACGAGCATCAACAACCGCTACAGCTATCTCTACAGCACCTTCGCATCCTACGGTTCGCAGGATGGTATTGCCGAGGTGGAGCACGACCGCACCTTCGCCGTGAACCAGCAGTATCTGGCCAACTACACCCGCACCTTCGCCGAGAGGCACAATGTCAACGCCCTCGTCGGCTACGAGCAGTACAAGCTGAAGGAGCAGATGCTCAACGGTTCTAACGACCACCTCTACGACCCCTTCATCGGCGAGCTGGGCAATGCCACCGGCACCGAGCAGAAGTCGCTGAATTCTTATACCGACAACTACATGCTCGAGGGCTACTTCACCCGTCTGGGCTATGACTACGACAACAAGTACTACGTCAACGGCACCTTCCGCCGCGACGCCAGCTCGAAGTTCGCTCCCGGCCACCGCTGGGGTACCTTCTGGAGTATCGGCGGCGCATGGCAGATCAACAAGGAGTCCTTCATGCAGGGCATCTCCTGGATTGACGCCTTGAAGCTGAAGCTCTCCTACGGTGAGAACGGTAACGACCAGGGCATGAACTACTACGCCTACGCCGACCAGTTCAGCACTTCCTACAATGCCACCACCAAGGAGTACAGCATCACCATGTACCGCATGGGTAACAAAGACCTGACCTGGGAGACGAAGAAGTCGTGGAATGCCGGTCTGGAGTTCACCCTCTTCAAGAACCGCCTCTCTGGTAGCATCGACGTCTACAGCGGCACCACCAGCGACCTGCTGTGGCCCAAGACGCTGCCCGCCTCGGCCGGTAAGACCGTGAACAGCTACTATGTCAACATCGGTACGTTGAAGAACAGCGGTATTGAGCTGGCCCTCGACGGAACCATCATCCGCCAGAAGAACATTGAGTGGAGCATGAATCTGGCTCTGGCTCACAACCACAACGAGTTCACCGAGCTCGATCCCGGCATCGCCGAGACCGGCCAGCGCTATTCGAACAGCATCATCCGCAAGGGCGGCTCTTCTGCCCAGGCCTACATGGTGCAGTTTGTCGGCGTGAACGAACAGGGCCAGGCCCTCTATCGCGCACAGTTCGTGAAGGATAAGGACGGCAACCGCGTGGGTCAGGAGAAGAAGGCCGACGGCTCGCTCGATCCCTATACTGGCGACACCCGCGTGAACAGCTACGGCAACAAGGAGAGCGACTATCCCTACGGTGTGGAGGAAGGCGTGGTCACCGACATCTCGAAGGCTACCCGCTACGACTGCGGCGACATCCTGGCCAAGGTTCAGGGCGGCTTCGGCACCAACCTGACGGTCTACGGTGTGGAGCTGTCGGCACAGTTCAGCTTCCAGCTGGGCGGCAAGTTCTACGACGGCGGCTATATGCAGCTGATGCACAACGGTCTGGAGGGTGGTCATGCCCTGCACCGCGACCTGCTCAACGCCTGGAGCGAGACCAACAAGGGTTCGAACATTCCTCGTCTGAGCTGTGCTGCTGTCGACGATCCCGGCGTGAGCTCACAGACTCCGCAGGACCGCTTCCTCACCAGCAGCAACTACCTCTGCCTGAACAACCTCTCCGTGGGCTACAAGCTGCCCGCCAGCTGGGTGAGCCCGCTTTCACTGCGCAGCATCCGCGTCTATGTGGCAGGCGAGAACCTCTTCCTGCTCACCAAGCGTAAGGGTATGGACCCCCGCTACTCGCTGGGCGTAGGCTCGATGACCTCTGGCAGCGGTCTGCAGTCGGGTGCCTATTCGGCCATGCGCTCCATCACAGCCGGACTCTCGGTTACTTTCTAAGGTTTAATAGTTAAAAGGTTATAAAGTTAAAACGAATAGAATATGAAACTATATAAGATTTCTTTCCTGATGGCCGGCGCCGCCCTGCTTACCGTGGGCTGTAACGACATCGACGAGCAGCTGCCCGAGGGCCACTACCTGCACGCCGACCAGGTGACCGAGACCAACCTTGCACTTCCTGCACGTATGCAGGCCAGCTTTGCCGGTGTGTTCAACATCATGGCCAAGCCCTACGCAGGATATCCCACCTCTTCGCGTGCCGACGACTTCGGCTTCGTCATGGCTGCCCTGTCGCTCGACCTGGAGGGTGCCGACTGCTTTGGCGGCAACAACAACTACAACTGGTTCTCCACGGCCAGCGAGTATTCGAACCGCAATCCTAACTATGCCAACCCGTTCATCCGCTACAAGGTGCCCTACACACAGATAGGTCTGGCCAACGAGTTCATCGCCTCGCTGCCCGAGGGTTCCGAGGATCCGAACATCATCAACCAGATGGCACAGTGCCGCGTGGTGCGCGCATTCGACTACATGGCCCTGGCTCCCTACTTCCAGTTTGGCTATGCCACGGCTGCCGACCAGCCCTGCGTGCCCCTGCTGAAGGACGGCGTGGACTTCACCGACAATCCCCGTGCCACCGTCAAGGAGGTGTATGAGTACATCATCCAGGAGCTGACCGAGGCCATCGACCAGTTTAAGAAAGCCGGCATCGTGCGCACCAACCGCGCCTACGCCGACGAGCATGTGGCCTACGGCCTGCGTGCCCGCGCCAACCTGGCCATCGGCAAGTTTGCCGAAGCTGCTGCCGACGCCGCCGAGGCTGCCAAGGGCTTCAAGCCTGCCAGCATCGCCGCCGTGAGCAAGCCCGCCTTCTGCGACATCTCGAAGGAGGAGAACTGGATTTGGGGTATCAACGTGAGCAAGGCACTCGTCGAGGGTAAGGAGTACTCCACCGCCTCGTCGTGGATTTCTGCTTTCACTGGCGACGGCTACGGCCCTGCCACCGACAACGTTCCCCAAATCAACACCCTGCTCTACAACAAGATTCCCGATACCGACGTGCGCAAGGGCTGGTGGCTCAACAAGGACAAGCACTCCCCCAACTGGGAGAAGCTCACTTGGGTAGATCCGGGCGACAACACCGTGAAGGCTACGGGCGACGAGATTGCCGACTTTGAGACCAGCGACGGTGGCAAGGTGGCATTCCTTCCCTACACCAACATCAAGTTTGGCATGAAGAGCGGTGTCGGTTCCACCGTGAACGACAACGACTGGCCCCTGATGCGCGTGGAGGAGATGATTCTCATCCAGGCCGAGGGTCTGGCCAAGAGCGGTCAGGAGGCCCAGGGCCGTCAGGTGCTGGAGGACTTCGTGCGCACCTATCGCGATCCTAACTACAGCAGCACCGGACGCGGACTGTCGCTGGCTGACGAGATCTGGTTCCAGCGCCGTGTAGAGCTGTGGTGCGAAGGCTTCTTCACAAGCGATGCCAAGCGCCTGGGCAAGCCCATCGTGCGTTTCCACGGTGCAGGCACCACCAACTTCCCCGAGGCATGGCAGTTCAACGTGGCCGCCGACAATGCCTATCTGAACATGCGCTTCCCCACCACCGAGATGAACAACAACCGTGGCATCATCGACAACCAGGGCGGCTCCCAGCCTGTGCAGGGCGACAACCCCGGCTTGCGTGACGGCGTAACGGACTAAACATTGCAATATTAATAATCCATTCATTAAATAATAATTTGCATTATGAAGATTAATAAGATATTCCTGTTCGCTACGCTGGCTTCGGCTGCCCTGTTTACGGCTTGTAGCGATGACGACGATAAATACGCCGGCCCCGGAGAGTGGAATGCCACTCCCGACTATGCCAATATCTACTTCAAGCAGACCAGCGTGACGGAGAGCGTCGACCCCACGGCTCCTACCAAGGCTAGCTTCCAGGTCTACCGTCGTGTGCAGCATGCCTACACATGGGGCAAGGATTCCCAGGGCAATGACTCTATCACTGGCGACAATATCACCACCGCCCTGCCTGCCAAGACCGTGAACCTCGACATCGTTGAGAACACTAACAACGTTTTCAAGATTTCGGATGCCACCTTCGCCGAGGGCGACACGGTGGCCACTGTTAACGTGACCTACGACGGCGCAGAAATAGGCGTGCCCCATGTGCTGAAGGTCAGCACCAGCGACCCCTCGCTCGTGTCCTACTACTCGCAGGACATCACCTTCACCTATACCGTCACCCGCGTGAAGTGGAATTCGCTGGGCACCGGTACGTTCGAGGAGAACTACTACATTGGCTATTCCAGCCAGGTGGAAATCATGCAGCGTGATGACGCTCCAAACCAGTTCCGCATCATGCATCCCCTGGATGAGGCATTGGAGAAGGCTAAGGTTGACCCCAACTGGGATCCGGGCGAGTTCAACGGAAAACAGCCCGAATACATCGAGCTGACCGTGAGCAAGGGTGGCATTGTCACCTACGAGGAGTTCAATTCTGGCTGTTTCAACCTGAACTACGGAGCCGACGTGTGGATCCGCCATCCCAAATGGGCCAGCAGCACCGCCGCTGAAAGCAACTGGACGCACAACAAGGTGCTCTCCTATCAGGCCGACGGCAAGACACCGGGACAGATACAGCTGGCTCCCTGGTACTACATGGACGGTGTAGGCGGCTGGAACCACACACAGAACGATGGCGACATCGTCATCACCTTCCCGGGCTTTACGCCAGAGTACACTGCCGAAATTGATGACTATGAATGGGAGGAGGTCTTCTCGGGCATCTTCACTTCCACACAGCTCGGCACCAAGAAAGACAAGGTGAAGCTCTTCAAGGGCGTGCAGGATCCTGACCTGGCTGCCACCGAAAAGGGTTGCTACGACCGCTTCGAGAAAGCCAATGGCGTTCCCTATCGCATTGAAGCTCCTTACGCAGATGGCTACGACCTCTTATTCTGCATAACGGAAGACGGTAAGATTGTTGTTCCCGAGGACTTCGAGAGCCAGCCTCTCGGCTTCAAGGCCGTGGGCAAACAAGTCTTTGGCGCTATCAATACCAAGGGCTCCAGCTTCGTGGACATCCTGCTCGAGCTGAACATCACCTTCCAGGACGAGGACGGCGAAGTGGTGTATGGCAATGCCACCGAGCAGCTGCTCAACTTCGTCTACACGAAAGACATGGTGCTGGGTGAGTTCACCTACTATGGCGTACAGGCCAGCGACGGAAAACAGTACAAACTGGGCAACTTCACCATCGAGGAGCATCCCACGGTAGCCGACAGCCTCATCATCAAGAATCTCTATCTGGAGGGGGCAGAAGTTCCTGCACGCGTCGACCTGAACGATGCCAAGCTCTATGTCGAGAGCTTAGCATACCTGGGCATTGAGGAAGACGAGGGCACGCCCTACTACATCTTCACCTATGCTAAGAGTGGCAGCAACGACATTGCCTTCGACATCAACACCGACGGCACGCTCACCACTACCGACCTGGCACTCGTCGGCTCGCCCGACTTGCAGAACCTTTACTATTGGTTCAATGCCTCGCAGACAACCTTCGTGCCCGTAGCCAACCAGGCCCGCAGCTTCAATGCTGTCAATGGAAAGGCTACAAAGAAAGGGGCCAAGATTGGCCGCAAGGGCATTACGCTCCGCGTGAAGTAAGTATTCGCACTGACAGCGATAGCAGGCAGCATCCTCTTAACGGGAATGCTGCCTGTTTCCGTTCGTATCTCACAGGAAAGAAGCTGTAAGCTCCAAATAATGCTCAAAAAAGTTGGGAGTTTCAAAATTATTCCTTATCTTTGCATCGTGGAAATTACGTCACGGAAATTCCGTCACGGAAATTGCGTGATGTCAAACATACGGATATATGGCAAAGAAAAAATACTTCACTCCAGCAAATCCCTTTATTTATCAGGGTTATGTGAGTCCGGAATACTTCTGTGACCGCACAGAAGAAACGGAAGATTTGATGGCGAATATGGAAAACGGGCGCAACACAACGCTGATTTCTCCCCGCAGAATTGGTAAAACAGGGCTTATACAGAATACCTTTTATCGCATCAGGGAGACGGATAAGGACGCTATTTGCATCTATATCGACATCTTTGCTACTAAAAACCAGCATGACTTTGTGCAGCTAATGGGCACAGCCATCGCCCAGCACGTATTGTCGCACCAGCAAAGGACTTTCAAGCGCTTGCTGGAATTTTTCGGTTCCTGGCGTCCCGTGTTCAGTGCTGATCCTCTGACGGGTATGCCTACGGTGTCTGTCAGCATCGAACCGTCGCAGTCGGTGATGACGCTCAAAAGCATTTTTGACTTCCTCAACCAGAGTGGCCAGAAGGTTTACATTGCCATTGACGAGTTTCAGCAGATAACCTATTACCCTGAACAGGGGCTAGAGGCGCAACTTCGCTCCTATATACAGTTTGCGCCCAACGTCCATTTCATTTTTTCCGGCAGCAAACAGCATCTGATGGCGCAGATGTTTCAGTCGCCAGACAGGCCTTTCTATCAGAGCACAGCCTCAATGGGCCTGGCACCACTTCATGAGGAAATCTACTATGTTTTTGCCAGCCGTTTTTTCGAGGCTAAGCATGGGAGCATCTCGCGTGAGGTGTTCAGTGCTGTCTATCAGCGGTTCGGGGGCATCACCCAGAACATTCAGCAAGTGTTGAACCGTCTGTATGAGGTGCTGCGCCATGTAGACAATGAGCGGCAGGTGAACGAGGCCGTCTGGCATATAGTTCACAGAAACAGCATGCAATATGAGACACTTATCGGATTCCTGACGGATAATCAGCTGTCGCTCCTGAAGGCGATAGCAAAAAGAGACTGCGTGGTGAGTCCGCAAGCCAATGATTTTATCAAACAGTATGACCTGCCCAGCCCCAGCAGCGTGAAGACGGCACTGACGGTGCTGCTCGATAAGGATATGGTCTGCCGCGATACAAAGGGCTACCGGGTCTACGACCGTTTCTTCGACCTCTGGCTCAAACAATTAGTGTAATCCTTCGAAATGCTGAAGTTTTTTGGGGGGGGGTGATTATTTGGGTAATTTGGTAATCTCAAAAGAAAATATATAATCTTTATTGGACTGGCTTGTAAACATGGGCCCCAGATAAGAAGATGAAATAATTAGGATATCAGTGTGGAAGCAATAGACAAGATTACGGAACAGCCGTCGCGCTATGACCATCTGGAGCAGATGCCGGTAGGTGAGTTGCTACAGCATATCAATGAAGAGGATATGCTGGTGGCTGAAGTTGTCAGACAGGCCATCCCGCAGATAGAGGCTCTGGTGGAGGGCATAGAGCCGAGGATGCGGCGAGGGGGCAGGCTGTTCTATGTGGGGGCGGGCACCAGCGGACGGCTGGGCGTGCTCGATGCCAGTGAGTTGCCTCCCACGTTTGGCGTGCCCGAAACCTGGGTGACAGGGGTCATTGCCGGTGGCGACGAGGCTTTGCGCCATGCGGTGGAACGGGCCGAGGACAGAGCGGAACAGGGATGGAGAGACGTGGAGATCTATCGCCCGGCTGCCGACGATACGGTCATAGGCATCGCTGCTTCGGGCACGACACCCTATGTCGTTGGCGCCGTCGAAGAGGCCCGCCGCCACGGGCTGCTGACGGGCTGCATCACCAGCAATCCCTCTACTCCTCTGGCAGCTGCTGCCCACTATCCCGTTGAAACCATTGTAGGGCCGGAGTTCGTGACAGGATCCAGCCGTATGAAGAGCGGAACGGCGCAGAAGATGGTGCTGAACATGATTTCTACTACGCTGATGATTCGTATGGGGCGTGTGCAAGGCAACCGCATGGTGAACATGCAGCTGACAAACGATAAGCTCGTCGACAGGGGGACACGTATGCTGCAGGACTCGTTAGGCCTGAGCTACGAAGAAGCCCGCCAACGGCTCCTTGAGGCTGGCAGCGTCAGTGAGTGTCTCTAGTTCTTTGTTATTATGATGAAGTTAAGAAAAACAGAGAAGGTTTCACTGCTGTTGGTTGTGGCGGCTATCGTCGGAGTAGTCATTTTGCTTCTGATAGAAGGCCGTGCACGAGGATGGGTGCTGCTCTTTTCATTCTTGCTGTTTCTCTTGTCGATTGACCCTTCCTTCTCATTGCGTCGGAAATCGTCTGCCAGCAAGGAGGTGAACCGTGTGGGAAGGGCATCGCTCTATTTCTTGATAGGGGCAGGGGGTGTCCCTATGCTATACATACTTATAACGACTCCCTTCCGTGGTGAGATTAACGGCGATTATATTGCGGTTGTCATTTATTTCGGCTTCCTTCTGCTGGTGGTCGTTTGGACGATTACTTCAGCTCGCGGTTGGCTGTCGCGCAGGTTACACTGGCTGACAGGCAATGGGAATTTGAATATATCTAAAGAGGGGAGAGGAAAGACGAAAGTGCTCTACAGCGACGAAGATGCGGATGGTATCTCGTACGTCTATCGTCCGGCGGACAAGCTGTTTTACGTCAATCGGACAATGTATTTGAACCCTGCCCGCTTTGAGAAAGAATATGGAGAAAGGAAATACCAGTTTCAGACACGCATGCAGCAGACGCGCATCCCGCTCTATTTGCACACCTCGGATTGTGAGAGCAGTGTCAGCTTCCTTACGTCTGTGATGCTGGAGAAAAAGCATGCCACGAAGGGAAATGTCTGTCGTGTCCGCGACGTGATGCGTGACTTGGCAAAAGAGGATTTCAATCAGCATTTGTTCACCCGGCTTAAATTTGACGATGACACGCTATGCATGGAATTGTTTCACTATCAGGTGGTCAAAGCTATGCTTGTCAGTGCCTACGGTAAAGTGGAGCGCTACAGTCCGCAGGAGCTGACGGCCGAGGATGACCAAAACGAGAGGCAGGTGGAAGAACCGTCCTTGCCCTCCGAACGATATGTTGTATTCTTTAGGAAGGTGAAAGAGGAGGGCCGGATAGATAAGCTGCAACCAGCGGACTTGATGGAGAAGGAAGAGTTTGAGCGCATTTGGGGTGGTAGCACGCTGTGTGAAATATAAAACGGTGTTGCTGTTATTTATCGCAGCAACAGAATGCCGGTGAAGATGCGGCCGGAGCTGATGCCGAGACGCCGGGCGGAGAAAAAGGTTTCCGACTGTTTGACGGTGCAGACGGGAGAGACGGCAATCTGGGCTGCGGGGACACCAGTGGCAAGCAGCTGCCGCCGGTTGCATTCGGGCAGGTCGATGTGCCATTTCCCGCTGGGGACGTCGACTGCCGGATATTTCCTGCTGACAGTCTCCATCGGGAAGCCCTCGTGGGCAAAGGCATCATAGACCTCGTCGCCCACCTCGAAGCTGTCGAGGCTGATGCTGGGGCCTATCTGCGCAATGATGTCTGCTGGGCGGGTGCCATAGACGTCTGCCATCTTTGCCACGCTCTTTTCCACAATGCGCTTCACCGTGCCACGCCATCCGGCATGAATAGCGCAGACGACGTGGTATCGCCTGTCGAACAGCAGCACGGGGATGCAGTCGGCTGTTGAAACCCCAATGCACACTCCTGTCATGTTGGTCATCAGTGCATCCACGCCCTCCAGCCTGGCACTGCGCTCTTCGGAAGGAAGCTTCATCATTTCCTCATCGACCACTGCCAGTTTCGTCTGGTGCACCTGGTGCGGCATCAGCAGGCAATCATCACTAATATGCAGCTGCTGGCAGAGCGCTTCGCGATTCTTCCTCACCGCCTCCTCATCGTCGCCGCAATAGCGGTTGATGTTGAACTGGCCATAGCATCCCTTGCTATAGCCTCCCTGTCGGGTGCTGCTGAATGCAGTCACACCTTCGCCCAAAGAATAGTAGTGCAGTGTTGGCTCAATCACTTGGAATCAGAGGTAGCTTTCCACCTCTTCTGGTAAGAGGTGCAGTCTTGCTGCTATATCTTCTGCCGAAAGGTTCAAACTTCGAAGTGCCTGTATGGAAGTACGGATAAGGGCATCCTTCTGTTCTAGCTGAGCATCCTTCTGTTCTAGCTGAGCATCCTTCTGTTCTAGCTGGGCATCCTTCTGTTCTAGCTGGGCATCCTTCTGTTCAATCTCTACGATTTTCTCGGCTATCATCCGATCCTTGAGCATGATGGTGGTGTCGCGCTTTTCAATAATACTGAAATACTCGTCCTCCACCATCATCTCGCGACGCATCTCTGCATCGGCAGCGGCAGCCTGCAGCCGGCGGACGATGTACTCCATGTCCTGATCACCATGGTATGCTCCGTCCTCCAGACAGAGCACCTGACCACTTTCGCTGTCCTTACGAGTTTGGTCGAAGATGCTCAGCACCTGATACAGGCGACCATTCACGCGTCCTGACAGCAAGGGTATCTGTACGATGATGCTATCGTGCGTCAGGCTGTCGACGAAAGGATCGGGAAGTCCCTGGGTCACCACATTGCCCTGATAGTCGTAGCCCAGATGGCGTACGTAGAGTACAGGCTCCTCAATTTGTCCCACGCGGTGTCCAAGCAGATAAACGGCCACAGTGGGCAATGCATGGCCTTCGGCACTGTCGGCCATGATGTTCTTCGGGTTGGCATACTGAGTGCCCAAGTATTGGCGGAAGCGAAGTGTCTCAGTCTCAAGCCAGGTCTTCTGAAGCTCTATGAGGATGAGTTGTTCGTTGCCCTCGTCACTGAGAATCTTCGCCCCGAAATCGATGCGAAACACTGAGAGCGTGTCGCGCTGCTGGTTGCTGTATTCATGAGGGCGCATCTCAACCTCCAGCACCTCCTTCTGCAGAAGGGCTGAAAGGATGGTACGCGCCACGCGCATGTCCTCCATGAGGTATTTGAACACTACGTCGTAAACAGGATTGGCTACGGTTACCATGTTATGCTTTTATTGATTTCTGCTGCAAAAGTAAGGAAAAAAAGTGAGACCTGCAAATTTCCAGCCGGTTATTTCGCTTTGTCCATCAGTTCCAGCAGTTTGGCACGATAGCCGTGAGGGTCAGACCCCAGATTCCCACTCACCAGTTTTTGCGCCATGTCGATGGTGGCATCACCCTTATAGGGTGAATGGCGCAGCACCATGCCGTAGGCAGCTACGCCTGCAGCGAAATAGAAGTCGTGGGAACGCCCGTTCTTGTTGAAGATATGCTCCACCTCAAGCGTCTTTTGAAGCGGGAAGCTCTCTGCGTCAAGCGATTTCTTGTAGCGGAAGTCGAAGGTGACGAAAGTCTTGCCAACTTTACCATCCAAGTCATTGCTGAGCACAAGCTCGTAGAGGGCCGTGATGGTCTGCCCCGCACCTATCTCTCCTGCATCCTTCTTGTCGTCTTTGAAGTCATCGTTGCTCATCATGCGGTTTTCGTAGCCTATCAGACGGTATTCGCTGATTAGTTTGCTGTCGAACGTCACCTGGCACTTGGCATCGTTGGCCACGCTGACAAAGCGTTCGCGCTCATGCACAAATACCTTCATCATCTCCTCCTCACTGTCAATATAGTGATAGGTGCCGTTGCCGTGGTTGCTGATGCTTTCCATCATCTCGTCGTTCAGGTTGCCTGTGCCGAATCCCAGACAAGTCAGGTAGATGCCTTTCTTGGCATAGCCTTCCACCATCTCCGTGAGTGCCGAGGTGCTGGTGATGCCGAAGTTGAAGTCGCCGTCGGTGCCTAGGATGATGCGGTTGTTGCACTTCGGGTCGTAGTTGGCTATGGCTTCCTCGTAGGCCATTTTCAGGGCCTCACCTCCATTGGTGTATCCGTTGGCATTCAGCTTATTGATAGCTGCCACGATCTTATGCTCCTCCCTTACTTGTGTCGACTCCAGCAGTTTTTTTACTTCGCCTGAATAGGTAATCAGCGAGATGCGGTCGTCGGGATTCATCTGGCTGAGCATGGTCTTCAGCCCCGACTTCAGCAGGTCGAGCTTGTCTTTGACTGCCATGGAGCCTGAGACGTCGACCAGGAACACGAAGTTGGCCCTGGGCGTTTCTTTCTTTGTCAGTTCCTTGCCTTTGATGCCCAGCCGCAGCAGGCGGTGCTGGGGGTTCCACGGACATTCGCCCACCTCGGCATTGATGGCCACCGTGTGGTTGCCAGTGGGCGAGGCATAGTCGAAGGTGAAGTAGTTGAGTAGCTCTTCGATGTGTACGCTGGAGGGGTTGACGTCGCGCCCTTCGTTGAGGTAGCGGCGCAGGATGGCATACGACGCGCCGTCGGCATCGACGGAGAAGGTAGACACGTTCTGCTGCGATGTCTTCACAAACGGATTATCGGCAAACTCGCTGAACTGGTCACCACTCCCGGTGGGTAGCATCACGTTTTCATCGTAATAAGTGTCATAACCCATAAGCGCTTCATAATCTGCCCCCTCGTTACTGACGCTGCAACCCACGGCCATCAGGCATGCTGCTGCCAGGCTAAGATTCACTAACTGCTTTTTCATCATCGTTTTGTTTTGAGATTAATTGTTCCTTTTTCCACTGAAACGGGCAGGGGACGGAAATCCTGCACCCTGGCAGCAAAAAAAATGTTAAGCGGCAGACAAAAAAGTTGTCCGCGAAGTGCAAGATTTCTGCTTTTTTCCGTTATATGAATAAAAACATCATAGTTATGAAAAGAAATATAAAGATAATATGGTTGCCGAGCTTGCTGTCAGCCATCATGCTGCTGACCGTAGCATGCAGCACGGACGATGAAGATAATTTAAAATATGGAGTAATTGATGATGGTATTTCGAGTTCAATCCTCTATGAGGGCGAATGGACAGTGAACAAGCAAGTGGTGGATACGGGTCTACTGCGGGTCGAGGAAGATTTGGTTTATTTCAATTTACCGGATATGTTTTTGCTCTCTACGTACATTATACCCATGTACACTGGCGGCAGTTCTGACAAGACTGCAAACGTAAGCTATGAGCCGCTTGATTACTCTTCATCAGTGATTCGTATCACGCCTCTGGGCTACACCGGGACATCGCAATACAATTCGGTCTCTTCACCCACGGTACAAGACTTCGGTGTGCAGCTGCTGAATCTAACTTGTTCATTCGAGGCGCTAATCAATGGTGCATCTTACAAAATCAGCCTTCTTTCGGAAGAGAAAGCCATGGCCATCCAGCAGAAAACCTCTGACCAATGGACGCTCAGCATCCCCGTTGATGCTTTCCGGCTCGAGAATCTTTCC
>JAILFU010000055.1 GCA_024697405.1 Prevotella sp. | reverse complement strand
GTGGGCAAGTCCTTCACATGCACCTATACGCTGATGCCTTCGGATGCCGAGACAACGGTGACCTGGTCATCGGCAAACAATAGTATCGCCAAGGTCAATTCGTCGGGCAAGGTGACGGGCGTGGCAGCAGGTACTACCGACATCATTGCCACCACTGCAAACGGACTGACGGGCAAGTGCACGGTGACGGTTGTGCCCAAGGAGCCGGACGGCATCACTGTCTCACCCTCTTCGAAGACCATCAAAGTGGGTGAGAAATTCACTTGTACCTATACGCTGACCCCGGCAGATGCCGAGACAACGGTGACGTGGTCTTCCGAGGACAGCGGCATCGCCTCTGTCGACCCTTCCTCCGGCGAAGTGACGGGCGTGGCCGAGGGCACTACGAACATAGTGGCCACGACGGCCAACGGGATAACGGGAGTCTGCGAGTTGACTGTAGAGCCTAAGGAGCCGGACGGCATCACCGTCTCTCCCTCGTCGAAGACCATCAAGGTGGGCAAGTCCTTCACGTGCACCTACACGCTGACCCCGGAGGGTGCCGAGACGACAGTCACCTGGTCATCGGCAGACAAGAGTATCGCCAAGGTCAATTCGTCAGGCAAGGTGACGGGCGTGGCAGCAGGCACTACCGACATCATTGCCACCACGGCAAACGGACTGACGGGCAAATGCACGGTGACGGTTGTGCCCAAGGAGCCGGATGGCATCACTGTTTCTCCCTCATCGAAGACCATCAAGGTGGGTGAGAAATTCACATGCACCTATACCCTTACACCGTCGGATGCCGAGACAACGGTGACCTGGTCTTCTGAGGACAGCAGCATAGCCTCCGTAGACCCTTCCTCCGGTGAGGTGACGGGCGTGGCCAAGGGCACCACGAGCATCGTGGCAACGACGGCCAACGGGATAACGGGAGTCTGCGAGGTGACAGTAGAGCCTAAGGAGCCGGACGGCATCACCGTCTCTCCCTCGTCGAAGACCATCAAGGTGGGCAAGTCCTTCACATGCACCTATACGCTGATGCCTTCGGATGCCGAGACAACGGTGACCTGGTCATCGGCAAACAATAGTATCGCCAAGGTCAATTCGTCGGGCAAGGTGACGGGCGTGGCAGCAGGCACAACCGACATCATTGCCACCACTGCCAATGGCCTGACGGACAAGTGCACGGTGACGGTTGTGCCCAAGGAGCCGGAAGGCATCACCGTGTCCCCCTCTTCGAAGACCATCAAAGTGGGTGAGAAATTCACTTGCTCCTACACGCTGACCCCGGCCGATGCCGAGACAACTGTGACGTGGTCTTCTGAGGACAGCGGCATAGCCACCGTCGACCCTGCCTCGGGCGAAGTGACGGGCGTGGCCAAGGGCACTACGAGCATCGTGGCAACGACGGCCAACGGAATAACGGGAGTCTGCGAGGTGACGGTGGAGCCAAAGGAGCCGGACGGCATCACCGTCTCTCCCTCCTCCAAAACCATCAAGGTGGGCAAATCCTTCACCTGCACCTACACGCTGACGCCGGAGGGAGCCGAGACGACTGTCACTTGGTCGTCGGCAGACGAGAGTATCGCCAAAGTCAATTCTTCGGGCAAGGTGACCGGCGTGGCAGCAGGTACTACCGAAATCATTGCGACCACGGCCAACGGCCTGGCGGACAAGTGCACGGTGACGGTTGTGCCCAAGGAGCCGGAAGGCATCACTGTGTCTCCCTCGTCGAAGACCATCAAAGTGGATGAGAAATTCACTTGCACCTATACGTTGACCCCGGCTGATGCCGAGACAACGGTAACATGGTCTTCCGAGAACAGCGACATAGCCTTGGTCGACCCTGCCTCGGGCGGGGTGACTGGCGTGGCCAAAGGCACAACGAGCATCAAGGCCACCACTGCCAACGGAATAACGGGAGTCTGCGAGGTGACCGTTGAGCCAAAAGACCCTGACGGCATCACCGTCTCTCCCTCGTCGAAGACCATCAAGGTGGGCAATTCCTTCACCTGCACCTACACGCTGACGCCGGAGGGGGCCGAGACGACCGTCACCTGGTCATCGGCAGACAAGAGTATCGCCAAAGTCAATTCGTCGGGCAAGGTGACCGGCGTGGCAGCAGGTACTACCGATATCATTGCCACCACTGCCAACGGCTTGACGGACAAGTGCACGGTGACGGTTGTGCCTAAGGAGCCGGAAGGCGTCACTGTTTCTCCCTCGTCAAAGACTATCAAGGTGGATGAGAAATTCACTTGCACCTATACGCTGACCCCAGCCGATGCCGAGACAACGGTGACATGGTCTTCTGAGGACAGCGGCATAGCCTCGGTCGACCCTGCCTCGGGCGAAGTGACAGGCGTGGCCAAAGGCACTACGAGCATCAAGGCCACCACGGCAAATGGTCTGACGGACTTGTGTATGGTGACTGTAGAGGCAGATACGAATCCAGAAGCCGCCATGCTATATGTAGATAACTTTAACATTAAGCCAGGTGAGCAGAAAACCGTATCAGTGAACCTAGACAATCCTGGCGACAGCTTTACTGGCTGCCAGTTTGACCTTTATTTGCCTGTTGGCCTCAATATTGCCGAGAAAGACGGTTTCTTGTTAGTGGACATAGGTAGCCGTAGCAATACTAGGAAACACACGGTTTCAGCATCTGTCCAATCCGACGGCTCCACGCGCATTGTGTGCTACTCGACCAACAACTATACTTTCAGTGGAGAGTCTGGCGAGATTCTCAGCATCACCTTCAGTGCCGCAAGTAATGCCCCGAACGGAGAGACATCCATGACGATGCGCAACATCACCCTATCGCGTCCTGATGTGACTGGTGCGGAACTTGAAGACCATACAACTATTGTGACAATAGAACAAAATAGTGATGACTGGGTGGAGATTCTGACCAACGGAGACATGGAAGGCACAGAGGTAGTGAATTTCTATAAGATGGAACATGGTGACGTTGAACCAGTGCTAGCAGCCATTACGGATGGAATAGGCATGAATGGCAGTCGAGCTATTGCGGTGCAGTCGACTGACAATGCAGCCAATGATTGGGATACTCAGTTTTTTGTTCGTCTACCAATGGCGCTGCCTGCTGGTACGAAATTCAGATTTAGATTTAACTATAAGGCTAATCAGGATTGTTACGTAGACACCCAATCACATGCAGAACCAGGCGAGTACATTCATTGGTTGCTACTAGGATCGATACATTTCGCCAAAGAATGGCAGCCTATAGAATATGACGGTTTTGTAGTCAACTCTGACCAAAGTCATGATGACAAACCTATGCAGACCATTGCCTTCTTGCTTTCCAAGAACAAAGTAGCAACCCGGTTTGTCTTTGACAATATGCAATTTTTCGTCGAAAGGAGTTTTTATGAGACAGGTGTTGGTGAGGTTTCTGCGCGGCAAAAGACCGCCGAAGGCATCTACAACCTCCATGGCCAGAAGATGGACAAGCCAGGGAAGGGACTGTATATCGTGAACGGACGGAAAGTCCTGATGAAGTAGTACACATTGATTATTGTGCGCGTAAGAGCGACATTCCCTCACAGGGAGTGTCGCTCTTTTAGCCTGAATTATTCACGAGAATTCTTTTTTAACGCGAATAAACGTGCTCCGAGCTATGCTCGCCTGAGCACCAATAAAAAAAGCAATGAGCGAAGAATGAAACGCGAATTACTCGTAAATGCTTTGCTAAGGAAATATTAACGAAGCATTCTTCGACGAGCGAAAGGCGGGTAGGCGCATCAGCGGGAATAGCGGCAAGCCGATTACACGTATTATTTACGTATATTCTTCGACGAGCGAAGCGGTAAGCCGATTACGCGTTACACCGTAGGCACAAATTAATATTCATGGATTCAGGTTAGTATTATAAGCAGGGCATCAACCATTGTTTCGACAACGGCTGCCCGGTGCAGAACTTCTTCAAGGACAAGCCCACCAGCCTCAAGCTGCAGCTGGGCATCAGGCTGAACCTGCAGTAGCGTACCGCCCTTAACCCCATGTTCTTTTCATGGATGCGAAAGATGTATGAATAGTAAAAAAGCCATCTTGGTAGGATGGCTTTTTATAAAATGGAGCAGGGTCGGTTCTGGCTTACTCCTCTCGGCATTCTCAGCCCCTTGGGCCTCACATGTTTACCGGATAGTCATTTCTGACGCTGCAAAGATAGGCATTTTTCTGTTATCAACCAAATTTTTCAGCCTTTTTCTGCCTTAATTTATGAGTCCACTCCGAAAAGTCCAAACGTGCCTGATAACTCACAAATCAAGGCGGCAGCAGCTCCCCTCCCCTCAAGGGGAGGGGTGCCCGAAGGGCGGGGTGGGGTCTCTAACTTATTCAGCTTCAGAAAGATACAGACCACACCCCTACCCCTCCCCTTAAGGGGAGGGGAGTGCCTACGGACTCCCTTTTCCGTAAGTAGGACTTTTCGGAGTAGACTCATTTATGTAAAAACGGTTAAAACTTCACCTCTTTTTAATCGATTTTTACTGTCAGGGCATAAGCTATTCTTTTTTCCGGGCATACCACCCGTGGCGACCACGCTGGGCACCGTAGGTGAAGTGCAGGTTTTTCAGCGAGGCCAGCAGCTGGCGCAGGTTGGGCTTGTCGCTGCCCTGTACGTGTGCCTGCAGGTCGCTGAGGATGTCGGTGGCGGTGACGAGTGTGTCCTTGCTCACTTCTGCTGGCTGCCAGTAGGTGGCGAGCAGCCAGTCGGCACTGGTCAGCTGCTGGAACTGGCTGTTGTGCTCCTCCATCGCCTGCTCCTCGTCTTTCGAGAGCCACCAGGTGTGTCCGTGCTCCAGCTCCCATTGTGCCTGTGCGAAGAGCTGTCGGTGGTTCAGGGGTGTTTCGGTGTCGATGATGCCTTCCACCTCCACGCACAGGTAGCGCCGTGATCCCGTGGGGTCGGTGAGCGGCTGTCGCTCGTTGGTGGTGGCAATGAACGAGCATAGTCGCTGCGTCATCCTGTATTGGTCGGAGCGCATGCGCCTCACCTGCACGTCCTTCTCTGTGAGCAGACGCTTGATCTTTGCCAGCTCGCGCGTCGTCTTGGCGTTGTACTCGTCGATGTTCACCAGCCACATGCGCCCCAGCACGCGCTCCACCTGCTCGGCATTGTCCATCTTGATGTCGTCCATGTAGTATTCGCGCATCTCTGCGGGGATGATCATCTTGCAGAAGGTGCTCTTGTGCGTGCCCTGCTTGCCGATGAGCATGGGTACGAGGGCATTGCCGTGTTCGCGGCTCATGCCGCGCACCTGTGCCACCATGGCCAGTGTCCAGCGGTGGAAGAATGCTGTCCACTGGGCATAGCTGGTGGGGACGCGCTGCGCCAGCGCTCCGATGTGGTCTTTACCGTCCCATTCGGGACAGCTGTCCAGGTAGTGCACGACGGGGTTGAACTCGGTCACGCTGCTCGACTCTACCAGCAGTTTCATGCCGTAGCTCCAGCTCTGTCCACCGGCCTTCAGCTGTTCCACGGTGAGGCGGTTCAGGTCGCGCTCGGTCAGCGGTTGCCAGCGTGCCTCCGTCCCTTCTGCTTGCTCTTCGTCGTCTGCCTGCTTTTCCCGAAACTCGGTGATTCCCTTCATGGTGTTGTAACGCAGCAGGTATCGCTCGCTGAGGAACTGCTCGTTGAAACGGATGATGTCGGCACGGAAGGAGTCTTTCGTTCGCTTGGAGTCAGCAGGTTTTTCGTCGGGTTCCCTGTATGCTGCAGGCTTTTCGCTGGGCTTCCTGTACGCTGCAGGCTCTTCGTTGGGTTTCCTGTACGCTGCAGGCTTTCCGCTGGGTTCCCTGTACGCTGCAGGCTCTTCGTTGGGTTTCC
The DNA here is from genome assembly GCA_024697405.1 of Prevotella sp. Lineage (GTDB taxonomy): Bacteria > Bacteroidota > Bacteroidia > Bacteroidales > Bacteroidaceae > Prevotella. The sequence continues at coordinate 9,161 of JAILFU010000055.1, read as the reverse complement.
TTTGTTCGCGGTCTGCAGGCCTGCTGTTTTTCATTTGGCGGACGATTTTACGTCCCCATGCAACAATGTTGCGGATGTAACATTTGATTTTCTTCATGGCATAAATGTGTTTGATTCACTTGCAAAGGTATATTTCGCCCGCCAACGCCGGAAGCCTTTAACACGTTCTTAACGGCTTTTGCACCATTTTAACGTTTCGCTCGTCTGAAACATTATTATACACACAGCGGTGCCTGGTGCTTGCACCCCTTGCACCTGGATGAGAAGTGATCTTTGGAAAACGGAGGCAGTATTTTGGAAAACGGAGGCAGTATTTTGAAAAACGGAGGCAGTATTTCGGAAAACGGAGGCAGTATTTTGGAAAACGGAGGCGCTATTTTTTCCAATAGCGTCTCCGTTTCCAGACAGGGGTGTGTGCCCCTGTCAGGTGCAAGGGGTGCAAGCACCTCGCGATTTCCCTAAATAATTACTCTTGAAGCAGGCTGAAGCTGACGGGCAGCGTGTAAGAGGTCTCCACCCGTTTTCCGTTCTGCCGGCCAGGCTCCCAGCGGGGCATGTTGCGCACTACGTAGACGGCTTCTGCCTTCAGGGCCTCTATGGCGTCGTTATAATTGCTGACAGCTTCTGCAGCCTCCTCGTCGCCTTCCTTGGCAGCCTTCATCGTTTCCTCAGTGATGAGCGGTGTCTTGGAAGAAACCTCCACCACTTGCGGCGAGCGCACGAAGCCGGTCTTGTCTACGACGAACTTCACGGTGATCTCTGCCTCTGCCTGTATCTCGCGGGCTACGGCGGGATAGCGCAGATGAGTGCTCAGATATTTCATGATTTCACCTTGCCCGCCAGGGAACGTCGGATTCTGCTCAACTATCCTAAACGTATTCTCATCCCCTTTGGTGATGTCTTCATCCTTGTAGCGCGGAGCGTTGCCGTCAATGCTGTCGTGGCGGCCAACAACCTGTATGTCACTAAATTTCATGGCCTCCTCCAGCGTCACGTCAATCTTATTACTGCCCAAGTCGAGCGTCTGGCTCTTGAATCCCACATAGGAGAAACGGATTTTGTGCTTGGGATTAGCAATTTTGAGCACGTAGTTGCCGTTTTTATCGGAAAGGGCTGTGGCCACGATGCGCCCGTACTCGTCCAGTTCCATGATGTTGGCATATTGAAACGGCTGCCCGTTCTTGTCTTTCACGCAGCCAGTAACCTTGTCGCCGGGCTTCACGTCGTCTGTAGCTTTCACCTCTTTCACCGGTGTGGGAGCAGGGGCTTCAACTACCTCTGGTGCTGTCGTTTCCACTTCGGTAGTAAGTGCTTCGACAATGGGCTGTTCAATTATCTGGACGCTGCTGTCCACTACTTCCTTCAGAGCCTCCTTAGGCTTTGAAAATGCCGTAAGCGCGATGCCTACGAGGGGTACGGTGACGGCAATCCACCCGATGCGCCACCAATGCGATTGTTCTTTCTTCATCATCATGATTCGTTTTTTAATGTTAAGATTAAACGAACATGCCAGCGCGTAGGCCTCCGCTCCAACTGTCCGCATGACTAATAATCGCTGATAGTCACGACTGCGGATGTGATAATGATTGATCACTTCATCGTCCGCCTCGTATTCATGGACTACTTTTATTTCCTTCATCACAAGCCAGCAAACGGGGTTGACCAGCGTGCACAACAGGATAAACACCAGGTCGACATAGTGCAGCAGTTTGATGTGCGACAACTCGTGGCGCATGCTGGCTCTACGGCCGAAGCCCTTCTCCTTGTCAGAGATGACGATATAGTTCATCCAGCTGAACGGGCCGTATTCCTCGTCATGTACCGCCAGCCGTATCCATCTGCCCACTCTCCGCGTGCGCTTTCCCCGCAAGAAGAGCATCATCTTCACCAGTGACCTCAGCCATCCGAGGACCTGTATCGCAATATAGACAAGGTATATAAAGGCGATGCCGATGAAGACTTTCTGCGAAGTCGAAAGGGGCGAGCGGGGAGAAGCGAACGGTGACTGCTCGGGCAGGGATGAGACAATGGGCAGTGGCTCAAACTGCTCCGTGTTGAGGCGGCACACCTCGGCGATGGGTTCCATCTGCTCGTTGGTGGTGATGTGAACGAGTGGCAGCAGTGCCGACACCACCACGCTGCCCAGCAGGAAGATGCGGTTGAAACGATGGAGCGTGCTGCCGCTGAAACACATCTTGTACAACAGCAGGAATGCCGACAGGCACAGCATCCACTCAATGATATATACTACAAAACTGCCCATGTCATTTTTCCTCTACTAAGCGGATGAGTTCTTTCAGTTCGTCGACGCTCACGTCGTGCTCCTTCACCAGCTTTGAGATAAAGCCCATGTATGAGCCGCCGAAAAACTTCCTGACGTTTTCCTTATGGATGGAGTCTATATATTGTTCGCGTGTGACGGCAGCGTCGTACAGATAGAACTTCGCACTCAGCTCCTTGTGGCAAATCATGCCGTGCATCTCCAGCCGGCGCACGTAGGTGGCCACCGTATTGAAGTGGACGGTAGGGTCGGGGAGATGGCTGATGATGTCGCGTATCGACTGCTCGCCATAATCCCAAAGTGCCTCCATGATTGCCAGTTCTTTATCAGTCAGTTTCTTCATATTGCCTTTATTTGCTTACTTGTAGTTTTGACTTCGTCGAATCGTGCCGCAAAGTAACTACAAATTGTAGTAACAGCCAAATCCTTTAATCATTGTTAACAATACTTATGTAGTTGTTAGCATACGCCTGCCCGCTGCCTAAATATCTATCTTCCCCGTTCTTTCTTTTTTTCAGAATTATTAGCAGTATTATTTTTTGCCGTCTCGAAAAATATGCTTATCTTTGTGGCTCAAAAATGATGCTTCTTTTAGAAAGACTAACGACAACAACATGGAAATCATACGTAACCAACATTTCGAGGGGGAGCGCCCCCTCTTCGGAAGCCACCACCTGCGGCTGGAGCAGGTGACCATAGGCGACGGCGAGAGTGCCGTGAAGGAGTGCTCTGACATAGAGGCTGAGGACTGCCGCTTCTGGGGAAAATATCCCTTCTGGCATGTGCACGGGCTGAAAATCAGCCGCTGCCAGTTCGACGCCGGCGCACGCTCGGCCTTGTGGTACAGCGACCATTTGGACATGCGCGACACCCGCATCGACGGGCCGAAAATGTTCCGCGAGATGCACGACCTCTATCTGGAGAACGTTGTCATCAACGATGCCGACGAGACCTTCTGGCGCTGCCGCGACATTGAGGCCAGGAACCTGGAACTGCACGACGGCACTTACCCCTTCATGTTCTGCGAGAACGTCAGGATAGAAGGGCTGAAAAGCGACTCGAAATACGTGTTCCAGTATTGTAAGAATGTGGAGCTGAACAATGCCCACATCGTCACGAAGGACTCATTCTGGGAATGCGAGAACATTACCATCAGCAACAGCATCCTCGACGGCGAATACCTGGCCTGGCACTCGAAGCATGTGCGTCTGGTGAACTGTCACCTGCTGGGTGAGCAGCTGCTCTGCTATGCCCACCACTTGGAGTTAGAAAACTGCTCGTTCGACAAGGCATGCGACCGCGTTTTCGAATACAGCGAGGTTGTGGCCGACATCCGTGGGCACATCGAGAACATAAAGAACCCGACGAGCGGCTATATCATTGCCGACAGCATCGGAAGCGTGACCATCGATAAAAACATACGGCAGCCCGCCGACTGCAAGATACTAACCAGAACATGAAATACGACTTCGACAAAATCATTGACCGGCGTGGCACGGGCTGCGTGAAATGGGACGAAATGCCCAAGGGACTAGCGGCTGAAAAGACGGCCGATGTCATCCCCCTGTGGGTGGCCGACATGGATTTCCCTGCCGCCCCAGCCATCAGCGAGGCCATCCGCAGGCGGGCCGAGCATGGCGTGTTTGGCTATACCCATGTAGGCGACGACTACTACGAGGCAGTCATCTCCTGGTTCCAGCGCCGCCACCAGTGGACTATCCACCGCGAGGAGATATTCTACACCACCGGCGTGGTGCCTGCCATGAGTGTGGCCGTCAAGGCGCTCACCATGCCCGGCGAGAAGGTGCTCATCCTCTCGCCCGACTACAACTGCTTCTTCAGCTCCATCCGCAACAACGGCTGCGAGGTGCTGGAGTCTTGTCTGAAAAGTTTAGAGTCTAAAGTCGAGAGTTTAGAGTTTGCTACCGCGTCAGAACCCCGTGCGGCAGCAAACTCTCCACTCTCCACTCTCACCTCTCCACTATTCGAGGTGGACTGGACCGACTTCGAGGCGAAGTGTGCCGACGAGAAGACCACCGTCTTCCTGCTCTGCAATCCCCACAACCCCACGGGTCGCGTATGGACTAAGGAGGAGCTGGAGCGCATGAACGACACCTGTCTGCGACACGGCGTGAAGGTGGTCAGCGACGAAATTCACTGCGAGCTCATCATGCCCGGTCACCGCTTCCAGCCTTTCGCCGCCGTGAGCGAGGCCTGCCGGCAGAACAGCGTCATCCTGAATTCACCCTCGAAGTCGTTCAACATTGCCGGCCTGCAGACTGCCAATATCATCTGCGCCGTACCTGAATGGCGCCGACGGCTCGACCGGGCCATCAACATCAACGAGGTGTGCGACCTCAACCCCTTCGGCCCTGTGGCCCTCATTGCTGCCTACAACGAGAGCGAGGACTGGATAGACCAGCTCAATGAGTACCTGTGGGACAACTACCGCGCGCTCCTCAGCTTTTTCACAGAGCATCTGCCCCAGTGCCGTGTCACCTCTTTGGAGGGCACCTATCTCGTCTGGGTCGATGTCTCCGCCCTGGGCATCCCTGTGGAGCAGCTTTGCGACCGTCTCTTGCAAGAAGGGCGCGTCAGGGTGAACCCTGGCACGATGTACGGCCCTCAAACCGGTCGCGGCTATATCCGCATCAACATTGCCTGTCCCCGCTCGCTGCTGATGGAAGGCATGAGAAGAATCAAAACCGTGATAGCTACAGACAACAAATAATAAATACACAAAAACCTAACACAATGATGAGACGACTATTTCCCGTTTTTTCATGCCTGTTCCTGATGGTCATGCAGGCTAGCGCTCAGGTCTCCTTCGGAAAGCCCGAGCTGCTGAACGCCGACTGGCGCTTTATGAGAGTTGACTCCGCTTGGAACATCCACGAATCACCCGACATGAAGGAGCCCGGCTACGATGATTCACGCTGGCGTCGTGTCAACCTGCCCCACGACTGGGGCGTGGAGCTGCCCATGTCGCCCGACAAGGGCTCGTGCCAAGGCTATCTCCCTGGCGGCATCGGCTGGTACAGGAAACACTTTACGGCTCCCCCTTCGGCTTACGAGGGGGCTACGATGGTTTATTTCGAGGGAGTCTACAACTACTCCGAGGTCTACCTCAACGGCCACCTGCTGGGCATCCGTCCCAGTGGTTTCGCATCGTTCCTCTATGACCTGACACCTTACCTGAAGACCGACGGAGAGAATGTGCTGGCCGTGCGGGTGAACCATTCTGCCGAGGCCGACAGCCGCTGGTACACCGGCTCAGGCATCTACCGCAATGTGTGGCTCGTCGCTGCCCCCAAGGTGCATCTGGCACTGTGGGGCACGGCCTATCGGCTGAAGAGCATCAACGGCAAGAAGGCCGAGCTGGAGGTGGACGTGGAGACGGCCGACGGGAGACGGCAGACTACGGCCGAGAAGCTGCAGGCAGTGGTAGAGCTGAGCGATGCCGATGGTCGTGTAGTCGCCACGGCAACTACGCAGATTGGCCCCCAGGAGAAGAAGACCGTCCGCCTCACCGTCAAGAATCCCCGCCGCTGGACGCTGGACAATCCCTATCTCTACACCCTCACCACCCGCCTGAATGCGGCAGCAAATACTACGTTTATCGACCAGTCGGTTGTCAAGGCCGGCCTGCGCACGCTGGAGTTCTCGCCCGACAAGGGCTTTGCACTGAACGGACAGTGGATAAAGGTGAAGGGCGTCTGTGTGCACGACGATGCCGGCGTGCTGGGCACGGCTGTGCCAGCCGAGGTGTGGCGCCGCCGCATCCAGGAGCTGAAGAGCCTTGGAGCCAATGCCATCCGCCTGAGCCACAACCCCCATGCTCCGGAGCTGTATGACATCTGCGACGAGGAGGGCATGCTCGTCATGGACGAGGCATCCGACGAGTGGGAGTTCCCCAAGCGCAAATGGCTGAAGGGCTGGAACCAGGGCCGTCCGGGCTATGAGGGCACATACACCTACTTCGAGGAATGGATCGACCGCGACGTGGCCGACATGGTGCGCCGCGACCGCTGCCACCCCTCCGTCTTCCTGTGGAGCATCGGCAACGAGGTGGACTATCCCAACGACCCCTATTCCCACCCCGTGCTCGACGGTGACGGCAGTTTCACCCAGCCCGTCTATGGCGGATACAAGCCCGAACAGCCTAATGCCGAGCGCATAGGCCGCATCGCGCAGCGGCTGGCCAGAATTGTAAAGGACATCGACCCCTCGCGTCCCACTACGGGGGCGCTGGCTGGCGTGGTCATGTCAAACGAGACGGCCTATCCCGAGGCGGTCGACGTGGTGGGCTATAACTATACTGAGAGCCGCTACGACACCGACCATGCCAAATACCCACAGCGTGTCATCTACGGTTCAGAAAACCGCCACGACCTGGCGGCGTGGAAGGCCGTACGCGACAAGGAGCACATCTTCGGGCAGTTCCTCTGGACAGGCATCGACTACCTGGGCGAGAGTGGCACATGGCCGGCACGCGGCAGCAGCGCCGGACTGCTCGACCTGGCCGGACAGCGCAAGCCCAACGGATGGTATCGGGCCTCACTCTGGAGCGAGAAGCCCACCTGCTACATCGGCACCTATCCCATAGGCAACCAGCGCGGAGGCGCACGCCGTGGAAGCCGGGGTAACAATGTCTCCACATACGCCGCCGACACATGGAACTATCAGGACGGCCAGCGCGTGCGCATCGTCTGCTACACCAATGCCCCGTCTGCCCGCCTGCTGCTCAACGGCCAGCCCCTCGACGCACAGTTCCAGCGCGACGAGCAGACCGACATCCTCTATTGCGACATCGACTACCAGCCGGGAACCCTCCGCTGCGAGGCCGACAACGGTGCCAGCTATGAAGTAAAGACATACGGCCAGCCCGTCGCCTTGCGCCTCACTACCGATGGCAAGATGCACCTCTTCGTGGAGGTCGTCGACAAGGACGGTAACCTGGTGAAGACGGCTACCGACGAGGTAACGCTCAACGTGCGTGGCGCTTCCCTGCTGGGCATGGAAAACGGCAACATCAGCGACACATCCGTCAGCGGCCGCCAGCAGCGCAACCGTCTACGTGTCTACCAAGGACGCCTCGTGGCCTATGTCCAGACAATAGGAACCTCCACAGCCAGGGAAAACCAGCCGGGAAACGTCACCATACAAGCCTCGGCCCCCTTCCTCCAGCCTGCCGAAATAGTCCTCAACGGACAGGGTAACTGAGAAAAGACATAGTAACATAATAACAGAGTAACTGAGGAAAGACATAGTAACACAATAACAAAGTAACTGAGATAAGACATAGTAACATAATAACAGAGTAACAAAATAACGGAGAGAATACATAGTAACACAATAACAGAGGATATGCTCAAGTAGCGCAAGTAAGACTAAAGGCCTTATTATTAATAAAGTACTTTTTTGGCGCTACTCGCGCTACTTTGACTTCTAATTAGCTGACTTGAAGGTCGTTGTTTGTAGCTACTGCGCTATTTTTGGTGCTACTATTGTAGCTACAAAGGAGTCGATGACTGTGAAACCGACTTCGCAATTGGTAAATGAAAAACGGCGGCAGTATTGGTGTATAGGTCATTTTCAGGCTGCAAACACTGCATGTTGTTCAGTCAAATTTCAGGCTGAGGCACTTGTGTCATAAAGATCTTCAAGATAGAATAGAGAACACAATCCTTCATTGTACATGCCCCAGTCTCTTTTGTCTTTGTCCTCAAAGGACGCTAATAATTCTTTTTTTTGCCTCAGTATTCTTTTATGTTTTTGAAGGTGTAAGTTAGTTTCTATCGTAAATAAGATCACCTGGTGTCTGGCTGAGTAAGCGCGTCATAACAATAATGACCGTAAGGATAGTGCTGACAATAATAACAGCAGTAGCAATATAGGTGGTGGTATTCCACAAAGATAGGTAGTTGAAGCCTTCTTTCTCCATGCCCATCATAGGCAGCAAACCCTGTATGCCCCAGGTAATGATGAGTGCCATGATGACAGCAGCTAGCACGATGGCGACGAGGATGATGATATATACTTGGATTAGCTCTCGCCCATTCATACCAAACGCTTTAAACGTTCCTATGTTCCGCTTCACCTTTTGGAAATATCCCTGTAACATGTTCACCATGAACATGATGATGCATACTATGCTGAAGATAACCATAGCGGCAGAGAGAATACCAGCCATAACCGTAACAGCATTAAAGTTCTCCTTGGAATTCACCTGTTCCATTTCCAACTGTATCCCAAAATGCTTTGCATATGCTTCAAATTCACGGATATGGTTGAGGGAATTAAATTCCACGGAAAGGTAAGATCCTCTAGGAGCCTTATTGCTACCATAAATAAGTTGATGAACACGACGAACTTGGTTGGGGTCATAGTGTTGCTCAATAGAATTAGCCACACTTTGAAATAGTTGTCGAGGCTGTCTCTCATCGCCTATATAAATCATTCGTATAGAACCAGGCTTCCATGACATTAGTTCTGGGCATCGTTGACTATCATCATAAACCTGCATAATACTCTTTAAAGAATCTGGAACAATGGATCTTACATACGCATCAAACTCGTTTGCTCCAATCTCGTTGGAAACATAGAAGGAGAGCCGATGTAAATATTCTGATTCATGTGTAGTAAAGTCAAATGGATGGGTGACATCTGCATTCGTATGTTGTTGCTCGTAGAAAAAGTTGGCAGACATTAGGTCCACATTATTGGGTAATCGTCTAACTACTGCCAGCACAGGAATAGCAACAGGATAGAATTCATTGCCAAGTTTCAAATCCAACCCAAGAGTGTCTGCTCCATCTTTTTGACCTGCACAATAGGAAATGTAGGAAGGAAGATAACTCTCATCATAGCCAATTCTCTT
>JAILFU010000062.1 GCA_024697405.1 Prevotella sp. | reverse complement strand
GCACGAGTGAGAAAATCCACTGGGTTTAACATAAATTTGACAAGTTGCGGAATGCCGATAAACAAAGGCGTTCTGACGATTGAAGCATCATAAAATGCCAGTAATAGCAGGGGTGGGAAACTTTAGTAACAGACGATAAGTGATTCGCTGAGAGAATAACAGACGATAAGAGATTCGCTGAGAGAATAACAGACGATAAGAGATTCGCTGAGAGAAGAACAGACGATAAGTGATTCGCTGAGGAAGTTACAGACCCCACCCCTACCCCGGCTTCGCCCCACCGTCGCTTCGCTCCCCAATTGCTCCCTCCTCGCAATTGCCTTAAGGGGAGGGGAGTGCCATGCGGTTTCTTCTTCCTTGAGGGGAGTACCATGCAGACATCCTCTCTGGCGGTAGCCGCATTCTTGCGTCCCTTTGGTAGCAAGCGACCGGAGGTCGAGCGCCCGACCTTCGGTCGCCTACCCGTAGCCTTTCCCCTCCCCTACACAGGGGAGGGGCAGGGGTGGGGTTTGTAACTTTTTCCACGGAGAAAGACCAGCTGATAACAGATTCGCTGACCACACAGCACGTAAAAACAGCCATGCTCCGAGCCGACTCGGAGCATGGCTATTCGTGTTTCACCCTGAAAGGGAAAACACCATGAGACGTACATCCAAACTACTTGACCACGGTTTTCTTTCCGCCGACGATGTAAACGCCCTTAGCGTTGACGTTGGCTACACGCTGGCCAGAGAGGGAGAACATGCGAGCAGCGTCAGGACGAGCTGCGGGCAAGGTCTGGACAGCCGTGCTCACTTCGGTGACAATCTCAATGCCTGGGCACTTGGCCTTGACGGCATCCCAATCTTCATCCCAGCGTCCGGCAGCCGACACGTCGAGCTTGGTGGCAGTGGGAGCGAGCTTGGCGGCCAGCAGGGCATAGTCGTCGTAGGCTTCGGGATGCCAGTCGCCATTCCACGTGCACTGATAGCTACCCTTGCCGATGACCCCCGTCACCACGACCTCGCCCGTCAGCGAGTTGTCGGCGTAGGCCAGAAGGCCCTTGCCATCGACCATCGAGCCTTCCATCTTGATGTCGTCGATACAGATGGTCTGCCCCACATTGGCCAGGGCGTCGCCACCGTCTTCAAAGGGCCAAATCTCCAGCACGGTGTTGACCGTGTCGGTGATTTTCTCGCTGTCGGGGCCGGCAGCGAACTCAAACGTCAGGATGTTCCACTGGTCGGCATCGCCACACCAGAACCATCGTCCGGTAGCGTAGCCGCCGTCGCCATCCTTCACCAGCTTCACCAGCACGTTGTGGTTCAGACTCATCTTGACGCGCAGTGTCAGGCGGCGCAGGGCCTTGAAGTCGACATCGCCCAGAGGCAGGGCTGCGTTGCAGTGCTCCTTATCCCAGCCCTCGGGGTTGGCTTTGAGCGTCACCTTCAGGCATTTGTTGCCGTTGTCGTCGACCACGGTGGGGTCGGCGCGGTTCCAGAAACCGCCGTCGGTGTTCACTTCCTTGTCTTCTCCATCCCACAGCACCACCTGTGCCGAGGCAGAGATTGTTGCGGCAAGCATTGTTGCCAAGAGTAACATTTTCTTCATATTCGTTCCGTTTTTAAAGGTTTATATTTTAGCAATGAAATAGCGACCCAATGTGCGGTAGGCTCTCTCAAAGATTTGTCCGCTAAAGAACAAAAGCGCCTCTTGAAGGGAGGGGAGTGCCATTCGGCTACTTCTCCCTTGGGGGAGTGCCATTCGGCTTCTTCTCCCTTGAGAGGAGGGGACCACCATGCGGACATCTTCTCCGGTAGTGGCCGTTCCCCTCTCTAGGGGCCGGGGTAGAGTCTGTTACCTACTGCTGGCTTACCTTCACGTCGCTCACGGTGACCGATCCGCCATAGTTGTTGATGCTCCAGCAGTTTTTCTGGATGCCGTAGATGCGCTGGGTGTAGGCGCAGACATCGTTGATGTACATCACGAGGACGGAATTGTCGGTGTAGATGTCGACGGTGTAGGTGTTGTCGGCCGGACGCTCAAACCAGTAGCCGTCGATTCCCTCGATGAATCCCTTGCCCTCTTCGCCTTCCTGCTCAAAGTTGACCTTGCGATGGTTTTCGTCCTCGGGATTGACCACAATGGTGTAATACTTCTTGGAGTCGGTGCCGCGAACGAACGAGATGCCGAACTTGTCCCAGTTGTTGGAGGTCTTCACCGTGAAGGAGATGTGATTGCAGGTGCCCAGGCGGTTGTAGAGCACGTAGGCTCCGTCGCCCGTGAGGGTGCCGTTGCTGAATCCGTTGGAGGCCATCGTCGTGAGGTTCTGCTGCTTGTTGTACTTGGCAGCCATGGCGGGCACGGCTCCGAGGGTCAGCGTGCCGTCGGCATGCTGAATGAGCTTGTGGCAGACGAGGGCGCCACTCCAGTTTGGCTCGTTGCCATCGCCGGCTCCCACGTTGATGTTCTTCTCGTGGATGTCGCCGCCCGAGCGGAAGGGGCACCATCCCCAGATGTAGCGGTCGGTGCCGTTGGAGGCCGTCTTGCCGGCGTAGAAGGCACGGCTGTCGAGCACGCCCTCATGGCCGTCGGCCGGCCACCGGGGGCCGTCGTTGAAGCAGTTCTTCAGCTCGTCGTAGCTGCGGGCCATCATGTACTTCACCTTGCGGCTCCACGAGGTGCGGAAGCTCTCGCTGTAGACCATGTACCAGTAGTCGCCCATCTTGAAGATGTCGGGACATTCGAGCATGCGGTCCCAGATCATGCGGATGCGGCCCACGTGGTCCCACGTCTTCAGGTCGGCCGACTTGAACTCGGCGAAGACGGGGTCGCCACCGCCTGCGGGGTAGGTGGAGATGACCATGTGGTAAAGGTTATCGTCGGCCACGAAGATCTGCGGGTCGCGGAAGTCGTTGCCTGAATAGCCGAAGTCGGGGCCGTTGAGTGTCCAGAGCTCGTCTTTCGTCCAGGTCTTGAAGTCGGCCGACGTGGCGCGCATCACCACCTCACGGTTCTTGCAGTTGCCGTTGTGGCCCGTATAATAGATGTAGTACGTGCCATCCTTCTCGTAGGCGCAGCCCGTGCCGAGCGCAGCATCCTGCTGATAGTCGTTGGCGCCGAAGGGCAGCAGCTCGCCCAGCGACTGGTAGCTGGCACCATCCTTGGTGGCCACGGCCCAGATGGGGTGGAAGCGGTGGCTCAGGTTGTTGATGAACTCCTGCAGATAGAGCACCTTAAAGTCGCCCGAACGCTGGTCGTAGAAGGGCATGGGGTCGCCGACACGTCCCACGGCGGGGGTGTAGTATGTTCCGAATCCCTGTTCATCGGCAGGCGTGAAGAACGTAGCCGTGCCGTTCCAGTCGCGATCGGGGTCGCCGCTGAAGTCGTCGTCGCTGCAAGAGGCGAGGGTTGCCGGGGCTGCGGCGACGCCGCAGCACACGAAACAACCAAGGAGATAATGCTTTATATTATTGGTTTTCATAATGGTGACAATTTTATTTGGTTAGGTAATCGAGTGCGTTGAGCATGATGCGGCCCATGTTGTCGTGGTAGACCGACGTGTAGGGCGTGGGCGAGTTCCAGTCGAAGAGTCCGGAGCCGAAGCAGATGATGCCACCCTTGCCGTAGTTGCCGTCGGCAGCCTTCAGCTCCCAAGCCACGACAGCACCGTCGCCACCATGAGCCAGACCGCGAGTGCCGGTGATTTCCTCGAAGGCTTCCACGCCGGTGTAGGGATTCCAAAGGGCGAACTGCGACGTGGTGTTGCAGATGGTGTAGCCGTTGTCGAGCGTATAGACGGCATCGTCGGGCGCATTGGGATAGGTGACAAGGTTCTTCCACAGCGGGTGGGAGGGGTCGTAGGCGAAGAAGTGCCAGGGGTCGTCGCCCATGAGGTCGGAACCTTCACCACCGCCTCCACCCCAGCAGTTGTTGGGATAAGCGTTCTCGGGCATGGCACCCAGGGCAATGGCAAAGTTCACAGCCGAGCGGCTGAGCACGAAGGCACCGCCGTTCTTCCAGAACTCCTTCATCTTGGGCAGGGCCGTCATGGCTCCCGTGGCAGCCTCGGCAAATCCGTTGAAGTTGCCGTAGGCAGGGCTGTGGCGGTGGAAGAAGATGAGCTTGCACTCGTCGAGCGAGATGCTGCCGCTGGCCACCATGTCCCACGAAGCGTAGGCGGCACCCTCGACGTTGCCCGTCAGCCACTTGGCGGCTGCCTTCTCCTCGTCGTTGAGCATTTCCACATTCTCGGCATCACCCACGAAGATGGCCACGGGATTCTCGATGAGCGTCACGTTGACCGTATAGGTGTTGACGGCGGTGTTGTCGGTCAGCGTCAGGAGCATCGGCTCGCGGAAGTTGGCCTTCGTGCCGCTGGCGGGGTTGCAGGTGGCGTCCTCGCTGCACTCCACCTCGAAGGTGGCGTTCTCCAGGTCGATGCCGCTGTTGGCCATTACGGAGACGGTGACGGTCTTGTCCTCCTGGTTGATGGCTCCCTTCACGCCTTCGAGTATGAAGAGCTTCAGCAGGGCCTCGTCGTTGCGCACGCTGATCTGATAGTCCATCACCAGGTCGCCGTTGGTGATGTGCAGGGTGCGGTCGCCGTCGAAGTTCACGCGGTCGCCCACCTTCAGGTTGGTCTGTGCGCCAGGCGACACGCTGAGGCTAGTGATCTCCATCGCGCTTTTCTGGTTGAAGTCTACGGGTACCTTCACCTTCACCAGCCGCTTTTCGGTGTTGATGGTTCCCTCGTACTGTCCGTTCAGCACGAACTTCTCCACCAGGCACGAGCCGCTCACGTCGATGCTGCCCGTGTGGTCGTCGCTACAGGAAGCAAGAAGCCCCCCTCCAACTCCCCAGAGGGGGAGAGCAGTCAGCACATAAGCTGCATATTTGATGATTATCTTTTTCATATCGTTGTCCATTTTTGCTTTTATTGTTTATTGTTATCAATTACCACTGTCCGCAGTTCTGCGTGTAGTGTCCGTTGGAGGCAGCAATCTGCTCGAAGGGCACGGGCAGGTATTCGTTCTTGTTGGCGGTGAACTGCGAGCCGTCGAGGAAGTTCATCTTCTCGCTCTCGGTGCTATAGAAGCGGTTGAGCACGGTGGCGGCATCGCCCCAGCGCACGAGGTCGAAGAAGCGCTCACACTCCATGGCCAGCTCCAGGCGGCGCTCCATCTTCACAATCTTCATGGTCTCGTCCTTGGAATAAGAGCCGCTGTACTTGCCCACGGCATAGTGCACACCATACTTATTAGGATAGTTCGACACGATGCTGTTGCCGGCCATGCCGATGGCCCGCTGGCGAACCTGGTTCACCAGAGAGATGGCGTCGGCGGTCTGCCCCAGCTGTGCCTGTGCCTCGGCACGCATCAGCAGCACGTCGGCATAGCGCAGCACCACGCGGTTCATGGAGCTGGCCCACTGGTTGTCGCACACATAGAGGTAGCTGTCGGTCAGAGCAGGGTCGACGTTCTGCTTCAGCGACACGAAGTAGCCATACTTGCCACCCGAACGGCTCCACGTGTTGGTCTGGCTGATCATGAAGCTGGTGTTGAACATATAGGGAGTGCCTGGCACGCCCACGGTGACGAAGAGACGCGGGTCGACGGTCTGTGCCGAGCCTACGGTGTAGTCGTCGGCCTGAGTGTCGAACACGGGCAGGCCGTCGCTGGTGGTGCGATAGGCGTTGACCAGGTTGATGGATGGCTTGTAGAAGTCGCAGCCCGAGTCGTGCACCTTGGGAATGCAGGGCACGATGAGGCGGTAGGAGAAGTTCAGGTTGCCCCAGGTGGTGCCGTCGTTGTGCGAATACTGGATGGCCCAGAGGCTCTCCTTGCCGTTCTCGTACTGCTCCTCGGGGCGGAAGTTGTTGTGCAGGTCGCTCTCCAGGGCGTAGCCGCCTTGGGTATAGATAGTCTGGTCGGTGTACTGCACCACCTTCCTCAGGTCATCCTCGTTGACGGAGGTCACCTGATTGCTGTTGGGGTCGTCCTGACGATAGGCTTTATAGAGGTACACCTTGGCCAGCAGGGCGGCACAGGCAGCCTTCGTGGGGCGTCCCTTCTCAGCCTGCACGGCGGGCAGCACGGCGTAGGCATCCTCCAGGTCGTTGACAATCTGCTGCCAGCCCTCATCGTTGGAGTACTCCGTGTTCGACAGGTTGTTGTAGTCGTCCTCCTGCATGTTGGGCTTGTTCACAAAAGGAATCTTCTTGAACAGGCGCTTCAGCTGGAAGTGACCGTAGGCACGCAGGAACTTCATCTCGGCAGTGCGCTGCCGGATGGTGCTGTTCTCCTGGTCGGCCTCAGCCAGAATGTCGAGCGACAGGCTGATGCGCGACAGGTATTTATAGAAACGGTTCCAGATGTCGTTGTAGGGCCAGTCCTTGGTCATCACGCCGATGCTCTTCTCCAAGATATGGAAAGGCTCTCCGTCGGAGAAGTCCGAGCCGCCCACGTAGGCATCGTCGGAGCGTGTGTCATAGTTCCAAAGGGAGAACGAGGAGTTCATGTCCTCTATGCTGACCAGTCCGGCGTAGGCCGAGATCAGCACATTGTCGATATACTCAGGATTCTTCACCTCGTCCTGAGTCAGCGTGGCTTGCGGCACCTGCTCTTCGAGGAAGTCGCTGCAGGAGGTGAAGGCTGCTGTCATACAGCAGCAAACCGAACAGGCGACGAGTTTATATGTCATTTTCATATTATTGCTGTATTTAGAATGAAACGTTGAGACCGAATGTAAGATTGAGGGGGATGGGATAGTTGAAGCCGGGGTTCTCAGGGTCGGCTCCCGTGAACTTGCTGCTCTTGATGGTCAGCAGGTTCTGGGCCGAGGCATAGAGGCGAACGCGGTCCAGGTGCAGCTTGTCGGTCACCGTCTTAGGCATGTTGTAGCCGAACTGTATGGTGCGCAGCTTCACATACGAACCGTTCTCGATGAAATAGGACGACACACGGCCCTCGCGGTTGGTGTCCGACGTGGTCAGTGCGGGGATGTCGCTGCCGGGGTTGGCGGGACTCCAGGCGTCGAGCACGCGCACGCCCTTGTTCAGATAAGGAACGTTGATGGCCGAGTTGGCCCAGAAGTCGGTCTGCGACTTATAGCCACGGCAGTCTACGTCGACGCCCTGCACGCCCTGCCAGAACATGGTGAGGTCGAAGTCCTTGTACTGCAAGTAGATGTTCAGGCCCCACGTGAAGTCGGGCGTCGGGTCGTAAATCCAGTCCTGGTCGTCCTCGGTGACCATTCCGTCGCCGTTCAGGTCCTTATAGCGGATGCGGCCCAGTCCGGCGCCTTCCTGCTTGGCGTGGTTGTCAATCTCTGCCTGGCTCTTGAAGATGCCGTCGTAGATGTAGCCCACCTGCGAGAACATGGGGTGTCCCACCACGCTCTTCACACCGTTGCCGCCATACTTGCCGTTGGCAGCCACCGTCTCGGGCAGCTTGGTAATCTCGTTCACATATTTGCTGATGTTTCCGCTGATGTCCCAGGAGAAATCGTTGGGCAGGCGGTGGCGGTAGCCCACGGTGAGTTCCCAGCCGTTGTTCTTCACCTCGCCGGCGTTGATCCATTGGCCAGCGCCCTCGCCCATGGCGGCGATGCCCTCCATGAAGAGCAGGATGTCGGTGGTTTTCTTGTTGAACCAGTCGAACGAGCCGTAGACCTCATTTCCGACAAGTGCGAAGTCCAGACCGATGTTGTGCTGTGTGGTGGTCTCCCACTTGATGTCGTTGTTGCCACGCTGATTGCGCACATAGCCGTTGTCCAGGTCGTAGCCGCCGTTCTTTCCTGCGATGTCGTAGGAGGAGCCAGCCTGGCCGCTGCCCCAGAGTCCTGTGGAGACGACCGACTTATAGAGCGTATAGCGTGCCGTGTTCGAAATCTCCTGGTTACCCGTCTGTCCCCATGAGTAGCGCAGCTTCAGGTTGTCGAGCCAGCCCTTGGTACCCTCCATGAATTTCTCCTGGCTGATGCGCCAACCGGCACTGACCGAGGGGAATGTACCATACTGCTTGTTCTCGCCGAAGCGGCTGGAGCCGTCGCGGCGGATGGTGAGCGAAGCCAGATATTTGTCGTCGTAGGTGTAGTTCACCTTGCCGAAGAACGACACCAGCGAGAAGCCCTCGCCGAAACCTTCGGCCAGCTGGCGGCCAGCACCTGCGCTGGGCCACATGTAGTCGGTGTTGAGGATGGCCAGCTCGTAGCGCTTGGCGCTGTTCATCTTATAGTCCTGGCGGTTCACCTCGGTGCCAATCATGGCGTCGCCACGGTGCTTGCCCATCTCCAGGTTGTAGGTGGCGATGGCGTTCCACATCCATCGCATCCAGTGCTCCTGCTTGCCCTCTACGGCACTGTCGGTGCGCATCACCTTACCATTGGCAATGGGATAAGTGAAGAAGCGCTGCTCCTTCTGCGTATAGTCCATGCCGAGGGTGGTGCGAATCATGAAGTTCTTGAAGGGAGTGATGCTCAGGTGGACATCGCCGAAGGAGCGCCACTGCGTGTATTCATTGTCCTTGGCATTGTCTATCATGCTCAGCGGGTTCTCGCGCTCGGAATAGGCACCGAGGGCCTGGGCATACTTGCCATTCTCGGCATAGATGGGGAAATTGGGGTTGAACTCCAGTGCATGCTCCAGCACGCCGCCGGGAGCGTCAACGCCCATGGTGCGGTTCATGGTGAAGTTCTCGCCCAGCACCACCTTTCCGTCGAACAGCTTGTAGTCGGCATTGGCACGGGCCGATAGTCGGCTGAAATAGCTCTCCTTGATGGTGCCCTGGTTGCCGTAGTAGCCCACGCTGAAGAACGAGTTGCCCTTCTCCGAGCCGTTGCTCACCGAGAGGTTGTACTGCTGCACCACGCCCGTGCGAGTGATTTCCTTGAACCAGTCGGTGTCGCCGGCACGCACCGAGGCGTTGTCGTCGAGGTACATGTTCATCGTCATCTTGTTCAGCACCGGGTTGCCATTGGCATCATATCCCCAGTCGTAGTTGTAGCCCAGGTTGTTGTTCGAGGGGTTCAGGCCGTCGTTCACGCAAGCCTGCCAGTAGGCACGTCCCCACTCGCTGGCGTTCATCGTCTCAATCTTGTTCGTATAGAACGATGTGGCCACGCTTCCGTCGAAGTTCACCTTCACCTTGCCGTCCTTGCCTTTCTTGGTGGTGATGATGATGACGCCGTTGGCGGCCCGGCTTCCGTAGATGCTGGCCGATGCGGCATCCTTCAGCACCTGTATGCTCTCGATGTCGTTGCCGTTCAGCTCGTGCATGCCCGCCTTCGTGGGCACGCCGTCGATGATGTAGAGCGGGTCGTTGTCGTTGAGCGTTCCCACACCACGAATGCGCACGGTGGCGGCACCCGACGGATTACCGTCGGCCTGGATGTTCATGCCCGGCACGCGGCCCTGCAGAGCCTTCATCGGGTTGTTCTCGTTCTGTTTGGCCATCTCATCGACGCTCACCGTCGAGATGGCTCCCGTCAGGTCGGCCTTGCGCTGGGTGGTATAACCCGTCACCACCACTTCCTGCAGCACCTTGTCGTCGGGCACCAGCTCCACTTTCATGCCCATCGTGGCAGGCACCTCCTGTGTCTGGTAGCCAATGTACGAAATCACCAGCAGAGTACCTGCCTTGACCTTGATTTTGAAGTTTCCTTCGAAATCTGTCACCGCGCCGTTGCTGGTTCCTTTCTCCATCACTGTGGCCCCGATTACCCCTTCTCCGAAGTCATCGAGCACCGTGCCGCTTATCTCCGTCTGCGCGTACAATGCTGTACTGGCAAAGATGAGCGACATACTCAGCAGAAATCTCCTTAGTCTTTCCATTTGCTCTTGCATTTTTAGTTAATACTATTGTTTCAGAAATCTGCCGCAAAAGTAGCAACCAAAAGCGCAGGAGCGTATCAAATATCGTTCTGTATGTATTAAAAATGATACATGAAACAAATGTTGATTATAATGTTTGTTTCGTTTGGTTCTTTGTCTCCCTCAGTTCCATGGGCAGCTTGCCGTATTGCTCCTTAAAACACTTGGAGAAATAGCCGGGCGTGTTGAATCCCACCTCGAAGGCAATCTCTGCCACGGTCTTCGTGGTGCCGCCCAAAAGGGCGTAAGCCCGCTGCAGCCGCATCTGTCGCAGCAGCTCCACGGGGGTCTGGCCGGTGATGGCCTTCACCCTCCTATACAGCTGCACGCGCCCCAGCCCCAGCTCCTCGCCCAGATCCTCCATCTTCAGGTTGGGGTTGGCGATGTGCTTGCGAATGGCCTCGTTGAGCTGCTCGGCAAAGATGACGTCCTGCGAGCGTGGCGGCGGCAGGTCGTCCTCTGGCTTGTCGAAGATGTCGTGCAGCTTGCGTGCGCTGGGGTCGGTATAGAAGAGCGTCTGCTCCTCGTTCATCGTCTGTCGCTGGCGAATGGTCTTCCGTGTCTGCAGCCAGGCTCGGATGGCCAGCACTACGGCGATGATGAGCAGGCCGATGGCCACTAGGCTGCCCACGAACAGCTTGTGCTGCGAATCGTAGTGCACCAGCGACTGCTCCAGCTTGTCGTGGATGGTGATGAGGTCGTGGTTCTGCTTCATCAGCTCGCGGCTGTTCAAGTTCACCAGCTCCACAATCTCGGGCGTCACCATAAAGCCACGCATGGAGTTGTCGCGCTCGTAGGGCTGACGGGTGAGTATGTCCAGGGCCAGCCGCACGATATCCTCGCCATGAGTGGGATAGACATAGGTGCCGTCGAGTGTTCCCTGCAGCACATAGCTGATGCCCTCGTCGGGCATGCCGTCGATGCCCAGCAGCTTCACGCGGTGCTCCAGCCCCGCCTCTTCCAGCGCGCGCCATGCGCCCGTGGTCATGCCGTCGTTGTGGCAGAACAGTATGTCGGGCAGGCTGTCGGCGGCTATCTGCTGCCGCACGATGTCGTAAACGCTTTCCGATGTCCAGTCGCTGTAGATGCAGCGATAGTCCACCTCCGTGTTTTCTTCCATCACCGAGGCGAAGCCCTCGTGGCGCTCACGGGCTGGCGACGTGCCCATCGCGGCGGTGATTTCCATCACCACAGGCCGGTGTCCCTCCACCTGGCTGGCCAGCACCAGGGCATAGTCGGCCACGGTCTGGCCCGCCCACACGTTGTTGCCGCCGATAAAGGCGGTATAGTCGTCGGAGGCAGCCTTGCGGTCGAAATAGACCACGGGTATGCCCTTCTGGCGCGTGCGGGCAATGGCATCGGCCACGGGAGCCGACTCGTTGGGTGCCACCACAAGCAGGTCGATGCCGCTGTCGGCCAGCGAGTCAATCTGGCGAATCTGGTGGTCGGTGTCGTCGTCGGCACAGGCGATGACCACCTCGGCATCCTCGGCGTAGAGGTGCTGGGCGGCCAGCAACTCCTGGTTCACCTTTGCGCGCCACTGCCCTCCGCCGCACTGCGACACTCCAATCTTATAGCTTTTCTCTGCCGAACAAGAGGCCAACAGCAAGGCTGCTGCAATCAGAATAGTCGGTTTCATTTCTATCCGTTAGTGTTAATGTGTGGCTGTTGCCAACTATTAGCGCAGCAAAGATAATCAATCTTCTCTAATTTTTAGCCTATTGCGATGGTTTTATAGCAATAATTAACATTGTAGACTAGCCCCCCTGCGCTCTTTACATAGCAAAGAACTCAGGGGGGCAAGGGGGGCCGAACGTCATTTCACTATCACGTCGAGCGTGATGGTGATTTCCTTTTTCTTCCCTTTTTCCTTTGTTGTCACCTTTCTCTCTATATGCTGCAGCCCCTTGGGGGCCTTCTCGTCGGGTGCGAAGGTGACGGTGATGCGCTCCTGACGGTTGTCTTCCTGGCGATGCAGCACCACCACTGTGCGCTCCTTGCGCTCGCCCACGTGCATGATACCCAGGTCGAAACGGTTGGCCGAGAGGCGCAGACCGTCGCTGACGCAGATGGGGAACTGGCGCAGCAGGGTCTCCTCGCTGGTGATGCAAGTCCCCGTGAGCGTCAGAGCGACGCGTTTGCCGTTCGGGCCATAGACGATGGTGCCCGTCTCCTCGAACTCCCCTCCCCTGCCCTGCGGGTTGAAGCGCAGGGTGACGGCGGTGCTGTCGCCGGGAGCCACCGCCTTCCCCTTAGCATAGTGGATGGTGGTGCATCCGCATGAGGTGTAGCCCTGGGTGATGGTCACCGCCTCGCGCCCGGCATTGCGCAGCCAGAAGGTGCGTTCCTGCGCGCCCCCGGCCTCTTGGACGGTACCCACAGAGAGGGTGGCCATGCCGATGGCCACCAGCGAATCAGCGACCAACATACTTCTTTCCGTTTACGATGTACAAACCTTTACGCGGCGTGCCGCTCAGGTGGCGGCCCAGCAAGTCGCAGGGCCGGCCATCGGCCCTTCTGTCGTTGAGCACAGCGCCAATGCCGTCAGCGGCCTGCAGGGGATTGAGCACCCAGCCGCTGACCGTGACCACGGTGGAAGCATCGGCAAACGCCTCGGCCTGGGTGGCATCGTCGGTGGGGAAGATGCGCACGGAGAAGGCCCAGGCATCGTTCACAAAGATGTCGACGATGCTTCCGTCGAGATAAAGATGCAGCTTGAGCGTCTCGCCGGTATTCACTTTCTTGGGCAGGGCAGCCGACCATCGGCCACCATCGGTAGAGACACGGGCCAGGGTGGTATAGTCGAGGGCGAGGATGCCCGTAGCGGGGTCGTAGCTGAGCGTGGCCCGGCGGTCGCCAGCCTTCAGGAAGTGGAAGCCGCAGGGGCCATTGCCCACGGTGAACTCGCCCAGCAGCTCTATCTGCCGTCCGGCGACGGGAGCCAGCTGACACTCGCCGTTCAACGCCGAGCGCTCCACGCTGAACGTCGTGGCGGTGCGCATAGCCGTCAGGCCGCTGTAGGGCTTCTGCATGAGCGAGCCGTCGGCAGCGAGGCTGATTTCGCGAGGCAGCGAGAAGTTGTGCGCCCAGCCCATCTTGAAGTTCTCCTCCGTGGGCAACTTGTCGGGCACGATGCCAAGGAGCAGCGTCTTGCCGTCTTTCCGGCAGATGGTGGGCGAGAGCAGTCCGTAGCCGTCGCGGCTGATGCCGCCCATCTCCAGATACTGCATGTCGCTGGTGGGAGTGAACTTGCCGTCGGTGCCGATGGTGCCCACCCAGCAGAGGGTGCGCACGCCGGCGCTGGTGTTGAGCGGGGTGCAGGTGAAGAGATACTGTCCCTGACCCATGGGCGTGACGTTGGGCATCTCCCAGAACGTGCCGTGCATGGCGGTGTTGCTGCCTTGGAAGAAGATGGTGCCGTCGTTGGTCCACGCGCCGTTCTCATAGCGGTGGAGGGTGCAGGCGCCGATGCCGTTCTTGCTGGTGCCCACGATGATGAACTGCTGACCGTTGGCCTCAAAGAAATAGGGGTCGCGGAAGTCGTCGCTCAGTCCCGCCGGCCGGCCGTCGATGATCACCTTCTTCTCGCCCCAGCCGATGAGGTCGGCATCCTGGGCCTTGGCCTGCACGATGCGGGCACGCTCGTTGTCCACTGCCGTATATAATATATATGTGTCAGCGCCCTGCTCGTAGACGCAGCCGCTCCAGCAGCCTTTGATGTCGAACGGCTCGCCGGGATAGATGGCGATGGACTCCTCGCGCCAGTGGCAGAGGTCGGCGCTGCTGATGTGCCCCCAGTGGAGGCGCGACATGTAGGGGCCGTTGGCGTTCTTCTGGAAGAACAGGTGGTAGCGGCCACCGCTGTACACCATGCCGTGGCTCTCGTTGGTCCACGAGCCGCTGGGCATGCCGTGGAACTGGGGACGCCATGATATGGCGTCATACCGGACGGCGGGGTAGCTGAAATCGGTAGGAGGGAGCGCGCCAAAGTCGATGATGTCAACGAGCGCAAAGTCCACGACCTCATTGCTGATGCTGATGTCGTCGATGGCTCCGCAGAAGGTGTTGATGAGGAACGGCCCTGCCTTCAGCTCCTTGGCATCCTTGCCGATGAAGAAGTCGGGGCTGTCGACCAGCAGGTCGCACTTGTTGCTCTTCTTCGAGCCGATGGCCCTGCCGTTCAGCCAGAGCGTCACGGCATTGCCAGCCTTATCGAAGGTCATGGTCAGGAGGCACCACCGTCCACGGGGCAGTTTCTCCGTGCCGTCGACGGTAACGAGGTAGCCGCCGCCATAGTTCACATACACCTGCAGGCGCAGGTCGCCCTGCGACGACAGCTGCAGGGCGAAGCCCCGCTTCGCCCCCTCGTCGAGGTTGCCGCAGATGGTGGCATAGGTGGGCGTGGTCTCGGCCACGTCGACCTGCATCATGGGGTAGGTCTCGGCGGCCAGCACGACGTTCAGCGTCAGTGCCTCGGTGCTCAGCGCCGGCGTGGGGAGACTCGCCTTCACGTAGTTGCTGTAGCCGTCGAAGCGCAGGGCCTCGCCGCTGATTCCGGCCACGGTGCAGGCGGGCAGCTGGGAGCTGACGGTGTAACTCTTGTTGGATAGGCGCTCAACGATGGTGCCATTGTTGAGCGACATGTCGAAATGTGCCACTGTGGCTTGGCCAAAGGCGTCGATGCCCACGGCCGTCAGTGCAATCAGCAAAAAGTTTCTTAGTGTCATAATCGTCGTTTTGGTTCATTTTCTGCTGCAAAAGTACGGCTTTTTGCGCTTTCACGATAAAACAATTGTTTCAAATGGTAAAAAAAAACGTTCACGGAATCATTTTTCGCAGGGAAAACTGTGGTACATCAAATCGGGCATCCAACTTTCTCGCGCGCGCGTACGCGTAATATGCGCGAGAAAAAACGCGCTACAGGAGCTACTTTAGCACTAAACGAGCTGACCGACAAGCCGTTGCTTGTAGCTACACCCCTCTTTTTGGAGCTACTTTAGTAGCTACAGGCCGGTGGAAGTGATAGGTGAAAATACTGCCGCCGTTTGAAAAAATACTAACGCCGTTTGAAAAAATACTAACGCCGTTTGGGAAAATACTGCCGCCGTTTGGGAAAATACTGCCGCCGTTTGGGAAAACACGAACGCCGTTTGGGAACATACTGCCGCCGTTTGGAGCTGTAGCTACAAAAGTAGCGCCAAAAAGGACGCTGTAGCTACATACAACGCTTTGCCTGCCAGAAAGTTAGACATCAAAGTAGCGCTTGTAGCGCCAAAAAATGCCTCACGCGCGCGCGTATAAGCAGGTTGAACGAAGTAATGGCAACGATATAGCAGTTGGCCTATTTGTGTGCAGCCGCTATATCATTGCCATTATTAGATTGCTATGCAGAACAGACTGGTCTATTTAAGATAGCTGATGCAATTGGCAGTGAAGCGCTCCAGCTCCGACTGCTTCGTGTTGGCAGCTCCGCCAAGGTTCCACTCGTAGGCTGCGAGGCCCACGGCGAGGATGCGGGCGGGGCAGGTGGTCGTCGGGGCGAAGTCGACGATGCCGGCGCAGCAGTAGTCGACAACATGGTTCCACGTGCCGAGGACGGTAGAGTTGGTCAGCTCCTCCCAGGCGGTGACCACGTTGGGGTTGGGAGCCAGGCCGTAGGCGTTGAGGTCCCACATGCAGTT
>JAILFU010000017.1 GCA_024697405.1 Prevotella sp. | reverse complement strand
ACGGGTGTTTCCAGCGATTTCACACCCCAAATCCACCTAGGTGTGTGTTGCACACCTCCTGCAGGAGTGTGCAAGAAATTGAGAAAATGAGAAAATGAGAAAATGAGAAATTCCCTGCCGGACGCGCTTTCGACAGGGATTGAGAAAATGAGAAAATGAGAAAATGAGAAAATGAGAAAATGAGAAATTCCCTGCCGGACGCGCTTTTCGACGAGGAATTTCTCATTTTCTCATTTTCTCATTTTCTCAATTTCTTGCACACTCCTGCAGGAGGTGTGCAACACACACCTAGGTGTATTTGGGGTGTGAAATCGCTGGAAACACCCGTATATTCGCATAAATAGCATTTATAGGAAAACTTTCGGGGCATTTCCTCCCTGCCGCAGGCCCTCACGCTGTGGTGGAAGTCTCCGTTTGTATGGTTTTCGATGTGTGGATGGTCAGTTCCTCTTTTTCCGGGTGCTTGTCTACGACGATGGTGGCGTTGGCGGGCAGGCTGCCGTTGATGATGAGTTCGCAGATGCCGTCTTCCACGTAGTTCTGGAGGGCACGCTTCAGCGGTCGGGCGCCAAACTGCACGTCGTAGCCCTTGGCGGCGACAAACTCCTTGGCGCTCTCAGTCATCTCCACCTGGTAGCCCAGGTCGGCGATGCGCTTCACCAGCGGCTTCAGCTCTACGTCGACAATGCGCTGGATGGCATCGAGGTCGAGCTGGTCGAAGGTGATGATTTCGTCGAGACGGTTGAGGAACTCTGGTGAGAACTGCTTGGAGAGTGCTTTCTGCACGATGCTGCGGGCATGCTCACGATCCTGCTCGTTCATGGCCAGTCCCTGGTTTCCCGCCGTGAATCCCACGCCTCGGCCGAAGTCCTTCAGCTGGCGTGTGCCGGCATTGGAGGTCATGATGATGACGGTGTTGCGGAAGTCCACGAAGCGGCCGTTGCCGTCGGTAAGGCGTCCTTCGTCGAGCACCTGCAGCAGGAGGTTGAACACGTTGCCGTGGGCTTTCTCTATCTCGTCGAGCAGCACGATGGAGTAGGGCTTGCGGCGAACGCGCTCGGTGAGCTGGCCGCCCTCCTCGTAGCCGACGTATCCCGGAGGTGCTCCGATGAGCCGGCTGACGTTGAACGACTCTGTGTATTCCGACATGTCGACACGGATGAGTGCGTCGGGCGAGCCGAACATAAACTCTGCCAGCTTCTTGGCCAGATAGGTCTTGCCCACGCCTGTGGGTCCGAGGAACATGAATGCGCCGATGGGGTGGTTGGGGTCTTTCAGTCCTACGCGGTTGCGCTGGATGGCGCGCACCAGCTTGTCGATGGCTTTGTCCTGTGCGATGACGGCCTGCTTCAGCTCTCCGGCCATGCCTTTCAGTCGTAGGCCTTCGTTTTCTGCCATGCGCTGCACGGGCACGCCGGTCATCATCGACACCACGCTGGCCACTTCCTCTTCGCCTACTGTCTGCCGGTCGTCGTTACTGCCGTTCTGCCACTGTTCGGTGAGTGCTGCCAGCTCGGCTTCCAGCTCTGTCTGGCGGTCGCGGTAGCTGGCGGCCAGTTCGAAGTTCTGTCCGCGCACGGCACTCTGCTTACGGTCTTTCACCCTTGCCAGCTCTTTTTCCTTCTCGGTAATCTCCGGCGGGATGGTACCATTCTTTAAATGTACGCGCGCGCCTGTCTCGTCCAGGGCGTCGATGGCCTTGTCGGGGAATGCCCTGTCGGCGATATAGCGTTCTGTCAGTCTGACACATGCCAGAATGGCATCGTCGGTGAACTCCACATGGTGGTGGCGCTCGTAGCGGTCTTTGATGTTGTGGAGGATGGCCAGCGTCTCCTCAGCCGTTGTCGGCTCCACGATGACCTTCTGGAAGCGTCGTTCCAGTGCGCCGTCTTTCTCTATGCTGTTGCGGTATTCGTCGAGTGTGGTGGCTCCGATGCACTGTATGGTGCCTCGTGCCAGTGCGGGCTTCATGATGTTGGCGGCGTCCATCGCTCCTGCCGACCCTCCGGCCCCGATGATGGTGTGAATCTCGTCGATGAAGACGATGACATCCTGGTTTTGCTCCAGCTCCTTGAGCAGTGCCTTGATGCGCTCTTCAAACTGTCCACGGTACTTGGTTCCGGCCACGATGCCCGTCATGTCGAGGCTGACGATGCGCTTGCCGAAGAACATCGGCGAGCATTTGCGCTGGGCGATGAGCTGTGCCAGCCCCTCCACGATGGCGCTCTTTCCCACTCCGGGTTCGCCGATGAGTATGGGGTTGTTCTTCTTTCGGCGGCCGAGAATCTCCATCACGCGCTGTATCTCCCTTTCACGGCCCACGATGGGGTCGAGCTTGCCTTCGGCAGCTGCTACGGTGAGGTCGGTAGAGAAATTATCGAGCACAGGCGTCCTGCTCTTCGGCTTCTGTGCGGTCTGTGTCTTGGCGTTGGAGGCGCCGTTTCCCAAGGAGCCGCCCGAGGCCGACTCCTCGTAGTCTTCCTCGTCCTCTTCGGGAAGGCTGATGCCGCTGGCCGGCTCTTCGGTGAATGGGTCGTTTGACTGTCTGGGAGTCTGGGAGGTGTTTTCTGCTGACCGTAGAAGCATCAGCACATCTTCGTAGTTCATGTCGTTGCTTTCGAGTATTTGTTTAGCTCCGTTGTTCACTTGGTCGTGGAGGATGGCCAGCAGCAGGTGTTGTTCGTCGACACGTTGCTGCCGCTGTATGCGTGCTTCCAGCACGGCCAGCTTCAGGATGTTCGACGCCCGCTCGTTGAGCACCAGCTCACGGGTGTTGATGGGCTTGGTGATGTCATCCTGTCGCACCTTGGCCTCCAGGTCGTATTTCAGCTGGGGAATGTTCAGCCGCAGTCTGTGGAACACATCCAGGACAGGCCCTCCATTCATCCGGAGGAGGCCCAGCAGCAGATGTTCCGGCCCAACGGAGCTTGAGGCCAGACGTGCTGCCTCCTCTCTGGAGTAAGAGAGGACTTCAGAAACTTTTGGCGAGAACTGACTTGTCATCTAGAATCTTTTTACCTTGATTTCGCCCTAGAACCAGCAAAAGGTGTGCCAAACTGCGACGGTCAGCTTTCCGAAGGCTTGATGTCTTCTATCTGCAACTGCACCTCACTGCGCTTGTAGATGTTCTCCTCTATGGTATAGACAATGTCGAACGAGCGTTTCGACTTGATGTATCGTGCGGCGGCGCTCTGTCCGAAGGCAATGCCGTTCATCACGTTGCTGGAGCGCGAGTCCACCAGTTCCAGTTTGATGTGCTCCTGCTGGCGTCCCACCACCTTGCTCGTGCCGTAGTCGTAGACATTGCGTGTGCAGAACAGCGGCTTCGCATTGTCGGGGCCGTGGGGTGCCAGCTTCTTCAGGTCGTTGTGGAGTTTCTTCGTGATGTCCTTGAAGTCAATTTCCGCCTCAATCTCTATCATCGCCTCTGTCTGTTCGGGCATGATATGATTGCCTACGTATTCTTGCAGCCGCCGGCGGAATTCGGGTATGTTCTCGGTCTTGAGCGACAGTCCCACGGCGTAGGTGTGTCCTCCGAAGTTCTCCAGCAGGTCGCGGCAGCTCTTGATGGCGTCGTAGAGGTCGTAGCCCACCACGCTTCGAGCCGAGCCGGTGGCCATGCCGTCCTGACATGAGAGCACCACCGTGGGCCGGTAGTACATTTCCGTCAGCCGTGAGGCGACGATGCCCACTACTCCCTTTTTCCATCCTTCGTTGTAGAGCACGATGGCCGACTGGTGCTCCTGGCTCTCCAGTCGCTCCACAATCTGGTTGGCCTCCTCGCTCATCTGCTTGTCTATATCCTTCCGCTGCTCGTTGTATTCGTTGATGTGGATGGCAGCCTCCAGTGCGCGCTTGAAGTCCTTCTCCACGAGCAGGTCTACGGTCTCCGTGCCGTTTTGCACACGTCCGCTGGCATTGATTCTCGGCCCTATCTTGAACACGATGTCGCTCATCGTGATGTCGCGCCCTGTCAGTCCGCTGATTTCGATGATGGCCTTCATGCCCACCGACGGGTGCTGGTTCAGCTGTTTCAGTCCGTGGAATGCCAGGATGCGGTTCTCGCCCATCACCGACACCATGTCGGCCGCGATGCTCACGGCGCAGAAGTCGAGCAGGGGGATGAGCTGTGAGAAGGCGATGCCGTTGTTCTTGGCAAAGGCCTGCATGAACTTGAATCCCACGCCACATCCGCACAGGTCCTTAAACGGATAGGTGGAGTCCTCACGCTTGGGGTTGAGGATGGCCACGGCGCAGGGCAGCTCATCGTCGGGCACGTGATGGTCGCAGATGATGAAGTCGATGCCCATCTCCTTCGCCTGTCGTATCTCGTCGATGGCCTTGATGCCGCAGTCGAGCACGATGATGAGCTTCACGCCAGCGTCCCGTGCATGGTCGAGTCCTTTCTGGCTGATGCCGTAGCCCTCCTCATAGCGGTCGGGAATATAGTATTCTATGTTCGAGTAGAACTGTTGCAGGAAGCGGTAGACCAAGGCGACGGCCGTACATCCGTCGACGTCGTAGTCGCCATAGACCATGATGCGCTCCTTGCGCCCCATGGCGTCGTTCAGGCGGTCCACGGCCACGTCCATGTCGTTCATCAGGAAGGGGTCGATCAGCTCGCTGAGCATGGGTCGCAGGAAGCGCTTCGCGGCCGACTCGGTGCGAATGCCCCTCTGTATGAGCAGTTGGGCCATGATGCTGCTCATGCCCAACTTCTCTGCCAGTTCTTTAGCTTGCTGCTGACGTTCGGGAGTAGGAGGCTGGTAATTCCATTTTGCATTCATGGTGACCGCCTTCCTTTTTAGATGCCCAGCTTCTTTCGAATGTCCTTGGGTATGGCGTTCTTGTTCACGAGGAAGTCCATGGTGTTCGCTGCGATGAACGCCTTGGTCATATACCAGGTGCCCTTATACTCGCCGGTCTCTCCCCATGAATTCTTCACCAGATAATACTCCTTGCCGTTCTGGTCCTTGGCCACTCCGTAGATGAGCATGCCGTGGTCGTCGGTCAGCTCCCAGTTGTCGAAGCGCTCCTGTCGCATCTCCTGTGTGGGCACCACCTCGGGCACCTTGCATCCCAGCGAGTCGATGATGTCGCGCTTCACGGTGGCGCTCAGCTTCAGCCATCTGGCCATGTCGCTGCCGCGCAGGCTCTGTGTGGCCTTGCCGTCGATGGCGTAGGCCAGTCCCTGGCGGGTGAATCCGTCCTCGCTCACGTCACCGCCCCAGGCGATGGTGTAGCCCTTGTCCACGGCGTTGTCGATGACCTGCATCATCTCGTCCAAGGGCAGGTTGTAGCTCAGCGGGAAGCGCCAGTTGTCCTGCACCTCCACGGCGAAGCCCGTGTAGAACGGGTGGTGGGTGTAGCTGGTGATGCTCACATAGTCGTCGAGGTTCAGGCCCAGCGAGGCGCAGAACGACTTCGGTGTGTACTCTTTGCCCTCATACATGAATTTCTCAGGGCATTTTCCCAGATAGGCGTCGAGGATGCCCTGCAGTCCGGGCTTCCACTGGTTGCTGATTTTCTTGGCCGTGCTCTTCGCCACGGCAGCCACGTACGGCTCGAGCAGCGAGAAGAACTCGTTGAAGTTGTTCAGCGAGTCGCCGTAGAGCGAGCCGGGGAAGGGCATGGCGTCCTCCGGGCAGATGCCCCAGGTCTTCATCGTGGCCAGCACGTCCTCGGCTGAGCCGCCCTGCGAGAACTGGCAGTCGCCATGGTAGCGCACCACCTGTATGGCACGTTCCATGTACGTCTTGTTTGCCACGAAGCTCTCGCAGAGGTCGTAGGTCTTCCCCGTAGCCTTCAGTATTTCGGCCTCAAAGAAGGAGATGGTCGAGTAGTCCCAGCAGGTTCCCGAGCGGTTTTGGTCCTTCACGCTGGTGATAGGAATCTGCTTGATGATGGTAAACACTGGTTTGTTGCTTTGTGCCGAGTCGTTTTTCTCCTCAGCCTGTGCGCCCACAGCCATACAGGTCAGCAGCGCAATCGTCAAAATCTTTTTCATTTGTTTTATTTTTAATTTGTCCTTATATTCTTCTATCAAAGAACCTACGTCCTTATGTTCTTCTGTCCAAAAAGAAACTATGTCCTTATGTTCTTATGTCAAAAAATAAACTCACGTCCTTATGTCCTTCTGTCCCCTCAAAAGACCTTCTGTCCTTATGTCCCGCACGTTCTTCTGTCAGCTCAGCGGCTCAGAAGGGCAGCATAAACTCCTCCAGCTCTGCCGGATGGTAGGGTATGCGTTTCGTTCCGAGGAACCGGCATCCGTCTTTAGTGATGAGCAGGTCGTCCTCTATGCGTATGCCGCCGAAGTCCTTGTATGTCTCCAGCACGTCGTAGCAGATGAACTCCTTGCAGTGTCCCTCTTTTCTCCAGAGGTCTATGAGGTGCGGTATGAAGTATATGCCCGGCTCGTCGGTCACCACGAAGCCTTCCTGCAGTCGGCGTCCCATGCGCAGGCAGTTCGTGCCAAACTGCTCCAGTCGGGGTTGTGTCTCCTCGTCGAAGCCCACGTATGTCTGTCCCAGTCCCTCCATGTCGTGCACGTCCATGCCCATCATGTGTCCCAGTCCGTGGGGCAGGAACATCGCATGTGCCCCTGCGGCCACCGCCTCG
The DNA here is from genome assembly GCA_024697405.1 of Prevotella sp. Lineage (GTDB taxonomy): Bacteria > Bacteroidota > Bacteroidia > Bacteroidales > Bacteroidaceae > Prevotella. The sequence continues at coordinate 12,284 of JAILFU010000017.1, read as the reverse complement.
TCCACGTCGCCCTTCATCAGGCCCAGCTCCTTCAGTCGCTCAGTCATCAGGCGACAGACGGCGAAATGCACGTCCATATATTTCACCCCCGGCTTGGCCACCTTCAGCACATAGTCGTGGCACTCCTCCACGATGCTGTAAATCTCCTCCTGTCGTTGGCTGAAGATGCCGCTAACGGGCATCGTCCGTGTGTTGTCGCTGCAGTAGTCGTCCAGCTCGCAGCCTGCGTCGCAGAGCACCAGCCGTCCGTCCTCCAGCTTTGCGTCGCTGGGGTTGCCGTGCATGATCTCCCCGTGCTGCGAGAAGATGGTGGCGAAGCTCACCCCCTGTGCCAGCGAGCGTGCTATGCCGTCCACCTGTCCGCCGATGTAGCGCTCCGTCACGCCCCGTCGTATCAGCTTCTGTGCCCTCGTGTGCATCTCGTAGCCCACGTCGCAGGCCCGCTCTATGGCGGCAATCTCCTGCGGCTCCTTCGTGCTGCGCATCTTCACCACCGCCTTGATGAGCACCTCCGATGCCCTCTCTTTCTGCTGCGAGGGGTGTATGCCCAGCAGGTCCATGAGCACAATCTTCGTGTCGTGGCGGTAGGGCGGCAGGAAGTGGATAGTCCTCTTGGCGGCGATGGCCTCGCTGCACACCTTGCGCACCTGCGCCAAGGGCGCCGTCTTCTCGATGCCCACCTCGGCGGCCAGGTCGGCCACGCTGGGCACGAAGCCCATCCACACGATGTCCTCTATGTCGATGTCGTCACCCAGGAGCCACTCTTCGTCACGGTCGATGTCGATGATGCCGAAGAGCCCCTCGCGGTGCTGTCCGAAGTAGTAGAGAAACGTAGAGTCCTGCCTCATGGGGCTATAGCTGTTGGCAGGATAGTTCGCTGGTGAGTCGTTGTTGCCAGGCAGCAGGATGAGGCCGGTCCCTGCCAGTCTCTTCAGTTCTGCGCGGCGGCGGATATAAGTTTGCTTGTCGAACATCGTTGTAAAATTTTTGCAAAGGTACGAAGAAATAGATAAAATACCAAATTAATTAGCTTTTTTTGTATATTGCGCGTATCTGCGCGTACATTCGAATGCCACTTTTTCTTCTATTTTTCTTGGCAATGATATAGCAGCTGACCCAGGGATTCTTCTCCGGCGGTAGCCGCTCCCCTCCCCTAAAGGGGAGGGGAAGGGGTGGGGTCTCTAATATCCTTCAGCGTATCTGTTATCGTCTGTGTTTATCGTCAGTGTTTTCTCCGTGGAAATAGTTAGAGACCCCACCCCTGCCCCGGCTTCGCCCCACCGTCGCTTCGCTCCCCAATTGCTCCCTCCTCGCAATTGCCTTACAGGGAGGGGAGCGCCATGCGGATAGTATTCATGTCAACTGCTATATTGTTGCCTTTTTCTTTTGGTCAGATTAAAAAACAATTTTTAAGTTGAAAAAGGGGAGCTATGCGCGCGAGCGTGAGGGAATTTTGGCGCTACTCGTGCTACTTTGGTATCTATTTTTCTGGAATATAAGTCATTGCCTGTAGCTATAGCATGCTTTTTGGTGCTACTACTGTAGCTACAGTTTCAAACGGCGTTAGTATTTTCCCAAACGGCGGCAGTATTTTTCCAAACGGCGGCAGTATTTTTCCAAACGGCGGCAGTATTTTTCCAAACGGCGTTAGTATTTTCCCAAACGGCGTTAGTATTTTCCCAAACGGCGGCAGTATTTTCCCAAACGGCGGCAGTATTTTCCCGCTCATTACTTCTCTCTGCATGTAGCTACAAGTGTAGCTTCCCCCAAAGCGATGTAGCTATCGATAATTACTTGCTTTTCAGTCATGTAAGCATCAAAGTAGCTCTTGTAGCGCCTTTTTCGCGCGCGTATTACGCGCACGCGAGAGAAACGAAGTCTGGTGTCTAATTCGATGTGTTCCGAAACGCATGGCAGCGATATAGAAGATGACTATTGGGCGAATTAATAGAAGATGCCTAACGACAACAAATTTGTAACATGTAATTGTTACAAATTTGTATTACCTATTTTCGTTTGTTCACCCCCCTATTAGGGGGCTCAGGGGTCTGGCGAAGCGCCTGAACTCTGAGCAGGTGATGGCTGTTGCGATGGCCACGTTGAGGCTTTCTGCTCCTGGTTGGAACTGCGGTATGAGCAGTCGGTGTGTGACCCGCTGCCGTATGGCTGGGCTGATGCCGTTTCCCTCGTTTCCCATGACGATGATGGCTTCTTGTGGTAGCTGCTGGCTGTAGATGCTGGTGCCGTCGAGGAGTGTGCCGTAGACGGGTAGGGTGGTGTGGCTGAGGTATTCTTCCAGGTGGGTGTAGACGATGTGCACCCGTGCTATGCTGCCCATCGACGCCTGTATGACCTTTGGGTTCCATGCGTCGACGGTGTCTGTGGAGCATACTATCTCGTCGATGGCAAACCAGTCGGCAATGCGTATGATGGTTCCGAGGTTTCCGGGGTCCTGAACGCCGTCGAGTGCGAGCACCAGGCGTGCTCCGGCCTGCATGGGGCTGTGGCTGACGGCAGGCAGGGGGAAGACTGCCAGCACCTGCTGTGGATGCTGGAGGAAACTGAGCCGGCACAGCTCGTCGGGTGTGACGGTGACGGCCGGGCAGGCGGCGTTGGCGGCAGCCCACTCTTCGGTGGCGAAGAGCAGCTTCGGCTGGAAGCCTGCGGCGAGGAGGTCGCCCACCACCTTTGGCCCTTCTGCTACGAACGCCTGCTCCCGCTGGCGGTGCTTCTTCTGTTCGAGCTGACGTACGAACTTTATCTGGTTTTTACTGATCATGGTCTATTCTGCGCTTTCCTTAACTCCCCATCTCCTCCGCTCGACCTTGGTCGCTTGCCTAAGCAAGAACTCCTCATCTCCTTCTCCTCATCTCCTTACTCCATCCCCTTACTCCTCATCTCCTTACTCCTCATCTCCTTCTCCTCATATTCTTTCCACCTGCTTGACTCCCTTCACGGTGCGCAGCTTCTTGACGAGCGACGCGAGTCGCACGGTGTCGCTCATCATGACCACGAGGTTTCCCCGGAACAGCCCGTCGTGGGAGTCGATGTTGATGCTTCGTAGCACCAGCTTCTCGTCCTTTGAGATGATGCTCGTGAGGTTGTTGACGATGCCAATGTCGTCGTTGCCTATGACGCGCAGGGTAATCTGGTATTGCGAGCCGCCCTTCCCGCTCCATTTTGCCTTCACGATGCGGTAGCCGAAGCGTCGGCGCATCTCAGGGGCATTGGGGCAGTCGGTGCGGTGGATTTTGATGCCTCCGTTGACGGTGACGAAGCCGAACACGGGGTCGCCGTAGATGGGGTGGCAGCAGTGTGCCAGCTGGTAGTCGACGCCCTTGAGGTCTTTCCCGATGACCAGCACGTCGTCGGGGAAGGGTGAGCTGACGTTGGGGAACGGCGTGCTGTCGAGGGTGAACTCCTCGGCAGAGTGCGTCTGATTGTCGCTGGCCGTCGGCCTGTCGGCTTGCTGCAGCTCTAGGTATTTGTCGATGACGGTGGACACGTCGAGGGTGCCGTCGCTGAGTGCGTGGTAGAAGTCGCTGGCCTCCTTGTAGCCGAGCTTCTTCATGGTTCGCATCATGATGCTTTCCTCCAAGGCCATCTTCCGGTTGCGGAACTTCCGTTCAAGCATTTCTTTAACGAGCAGCGCCTCTTTCTGCTGGGTCTCTTTCAGGGCCAGTCGTATCTTCGACTTTGCCCTTGATGTCTTGACGATGGTGAGCCATTCCTGCTTTGGCCGCTGGCTGCCCGAGGTGAGAATCTCCACCTGGTCGCCGGAGTGGAGCTCTTGGCGGAAGGTCACCGCCCGCCCGTTGATGCGTGCCCCCGTGCACTGGTTGCCCACCTTGGAATGGATGTGGTAGGCCATGTCGAGCACGGTGGTGCCCTTGGGAAATTTCAGCAGGTCACCGCGCGGCGTGAAGACGTAGATTTCCTCGTCCTGCAGATCCATGCGGAACTGGTCCATGGCTTCCAGCCCGTTGCTGGTGTCCTCCAGCATCTGGCGTATGCTCTTCAGCCATTCGTCCATGCCCCCCGTGTCGGCTTTCACCCCTTTGTACCGCCAGTGGGCGGCGACGCCCCTCTCGGCCACCTCGTCCATGCGCTCCGTCCTTATCTGCACCTCCACCCACTTCTGCTCTGGTCCGAGCACGGTGATGTGGAGGCTCTCGTAGCCGTTCATCTTAGGCACGCTGAGCCAATCGCGCATGCGCTTGGGGTTGGAGGTGTACATGTCGGTGATGATGGCGAACGTCTTCCAGCACTGCTGCTTCTCCTGCTCCGGGGGACAGGAGATGATGATGCGGATGGCAAAGAGGTCGTAGACCCCTTCGAAGGCACATTTCTGCTTTTTCATCTTCTGCCAGATGGAATGTATGGACTTGGTGCGCCCCTTCATGTGATACTTCAGCCCTGCGGCCGTAAGTTTCTCGTCTATAGGCTTTATGAACCGCTCTATATAGGCGTCGCGTGCCGCCTTTGTGGCGTTGAGTTTTTCCTTGATGTGGTAGTAGGCGTCGTGCTCCAGATACTTCAGCGAGAGATCCTCCAGCTCGCTTTTCAGCTTGTAGAGTCCCAGCTTGTGGGCCAATGGTGCGTAGAGATAGGCCGCCTCCTGGCTCACCTCCTGCCGTGCGTCGTCGTTTTCCGTGTCGCGAATCTGGCGCATGAGGTTCACGCGGCTGGCAATCATGATGAGTATGACCCGCATGTCCTCGGCGAAGGAAAGCAGCAGGTTGCGGAAATTCTCTCCCTGGGCACCGGAGAGGCTGGGGTGTACGCTCTCCACGACGGGTGTCTTCTCATAGAGTTCCTGAATGCGCTGCAGGCCCCGGAGTATGCGTGCCACGGAGATGCCGAAGTCGGCGGCAGCGTCGTCGACGGAGAGCTGTCCTCCCTCGAGGCAGGGCTGCAGCATGACGGCCACGACGGCATCGCGGCGCAGGCCTATCTCGTCGACGGCGAGGAGTGCCGTCTGGAGGCTCTTCACAACGGGGTTCAGGCCGAAGAAGTCGCGCTTCAGCCGCCGCTGCGCTATGGTCGCGGCCAGCTGCCGGCGAAGCTTCCTCTCGTCGTCTTCCTGCAGCGACGCGGCTATCTTTTCCCTTAGCTGTCGGTATAGCTTCAGGGCCAGCAGCCTTTCTGCGGAGGTGAAAAGAATTTGTTCTGTCATGTTTTGTTTGCTTGAATTCTCATGCAAATGTAGTGAAAATCTCTGACATCGCAAAATATTTTTACGAAGTTATTTGCATTAGTGGAAAAAAATGCCTAACTTTGCACATCATTTTAGCTAAATTTACAATTCTTATGACAGAAGAAACTACTCTAAGGCCTGCGGAGCGACAGCGGGAGATGGGTGCGAAGGACGCTCCTTCCAACGGGTTTCAGGCTGTGCAGACGCAGGCTCAGACGTTGAAAGGTGTGGCGTGTCCCAAATGTGGCACCATCAACGACGAGGAGGCGCGCTACTGTGCCTCATGCGGTGAGCTGCTGCGGAAGGGGTCGTGTCCGAATTGTGGCAGCGAGCTGGATGCCGATGCCGACTTTTGTGAATTTTGCCATCATTATGTGCGTCCTGATATATGTTCCTTCTGCGGAGCCCATTTCCACGAGACGGACCCGTACTGTCCGGAGTGCGGCTCCCCGCGTGGCGGTATTGTCTGTCCCACCTGTCACACGCTGAACGACTTTGCCTTTTGCAAGCAGTGCGGCCAGCCGCTGACGGAGGAGGCGCGGCAGACCGTGGAGCAGCTGCGGATGACACCCGAATACCAGGAGCTGACGCACCTGGCCCGGGAGTACAATGAGCTGCAGATGCAGCTGCCCTATTCCAGCGACAGCGACATGCTCAACGACGAGCGCAGCCTCCAGCTGCGCGAGCGCGTGCTGCGCCTGCTGGCCGAGGATGCCGGCATCGCCGAGCCTGACATTCCGCAGGCACGCAAGCCCCGTGTGAAGAAGGAGCTGCTCGACGCGCAGAAGAAGAAGACGCTGGACCTCCTGTCGGCACTGCTCGACAAGATGGCCCTGCCGGCAGCACCCTCGCCTGCCAAGGTGCGCAACTACGCCATGGCGCAGAAGCCTGCCGGGGTGCGCCTGGCATGGAAATGCAACTACAAGAATGCGCTCCACTCCAGTCCCTGTGGATGTGCCAAGCCCCAGCTGGGCGGGAAGTGGGTCGTTCTGGGACATTCGTCGAATCAGGAAATCAAGGATGACAAATAAGCAATCATGGCAGAAGATTTTTTAAAGACCATACGCCCCGACGCCGCTGATGCCGACGGCGACCGCACGATGCACATCGACCCGCAGCCCCGGGCTGCCGCCACTGATGATGACAGCACGCTGAGACCTGCTGTGACAGCCTCGACGAACAGGCCGAAAGACGATGCGAGGAAGACCTTCAACCTGAAGGGCGACATCTTTGAGCTGGTGACGACACTCAGCGAGAACACCGGCGAGGCACAGGTGTTCCTCGTGAGACGTGCCGACGAAGAGCGGGAGTACGTGCTGAAGGTGTACTATCCGAACTTCGACATCAACAAGAAGCTGATGCAGGTGGTGCGCTCCTTCCAATACGAGATGACGGTGGAGACGTTCGACTACGGCAAGACCTATGTCGACGGCAAGCACCGCTACTATGAGCTGATGGAATATCTGCGTGGCGGGACGCTGCGCGACGTGAAGCTGGAGGGCGACATCAACCGCTTCCGCCGCATTGCCCTGCAGACGGCCTCGGCACTGGCCTATTGCCACTACCACGGGGTGCTGCACAAGGACATCAAGCCCACCAACTTCTTCTTCCGCGACGAACAGCAGACACAGGTCGTGCTGGGCGACTTTGGCATCTCGGCCCTGCGGGATGAGAAATCGGCCACGTTCCATACCACCCAGGCCCGCACGCCCATCTATGCCGCTCCCGAGATGTATGTCGCCGTCATCGACGGCATGGTGGAGATTACCGAGGCTGCCGACTACTACTCGCTCGGCATCACCCTCTTTGCCCTCTGGCTGGGCGAGAACCCGATGAGCTCGAATGAGCGCGTCATGATGAAGCAGAAGAGCGAGGGCCGTCTGCCACGGCTTGCCGAGCTGCCGGAGACCGTGAGGAAGCTGGTGCAGGGGCTGACGGCCGTCAATCCGCATAGCCGGTGGGGGTATGAGCAGGTGGAGCGGTGGTTCATGGGCGAGGACGTGGCCGTGGATACCGCATCGCCGTTCCTGCGCTATAAGAGCTTCGTGGTAGACCCTGACAAGAATGTGGTGGCCGACAATGTGCACGAGCTGGTGCCGTTGCTTGCCGAACGGGAGACGCTCGCCATCAACTATCTGTACAACGGACGTCTGGTGTCGTGGCTAGAGAACAGTGGCAACGTGAAGCTCTCAGAACTGCTGAAGGACATCGTCACCAACAAGTTCCCCGTCGACAAGAAGGCCGGCCTGCAGTATGCCCTCTACACGATGGATGCTGCCTTTCCCTACATGGATGTGCAGGGTGAGACGTGCGACGATGTGCACCACGTGGCCCTCTCGCTGCTCAGCTGTCAGGAGAAGTATGCCGTGCTGCTCAAGAATCCCAACGACTCGCTGTTCCTCTGGCTCGACACGCATGTGAAATGCGATGTCGAGCGCCTGCGCTCCTATTTCAGCGAAGGTAACACCCCCGTGGTCTCGGTGTTGCGACTGGTGTATGAGATAGACCCCGAGATCCCCTTCCTCTCGCGGCATCCCTCTTCTACCTTGAGTGAGATTGCCCATTCCTTCGGACATTCCAATCCCACGGAGGAGGAATGGAGGTCGCTCTGCGACGGGCGCCTGCTCTCATGGATGTATTCCCATGAGGACATCATGGCCTGCGAGTCGCTTAAAATCCTGACACAAGACCAGCCCTATTCACGGCAGCTGGCCTACAAGGTGCTCTACAACATGGACCGTGGCGTGGCCTACGACCTGCGTGAGGCACATACGCCGGCAAAGATTGGCGAGCTGCTGTCACATCAGCTGATGCAGGCCGAGCACATGCCCGACGAGGAATTTGCCCAGCTGATGCAGGAATATACCTCCACGGACGGCCGCTTCGCCTACTATGCCCAGCTGAACGGATGGCTGGAGCTGATGAACGAAGCCAGACGCTGTTTTGACCTGAATAGCCAGGAAAACCGTGACCGGCTGGGGGCCTACGACCTGCGCACGGCCCTATACCGCTTCTGCCGCGTTCTGGGAGCCACGCCCAGCTACCTCTTGCCCAATGGTGCCATCATCCAGGACGGCCGCAACATTGACATGAGCTACGCGGCGCTCATCCGTTCGGAGCTGAAGAAAGGCCCGGTGGCGCAATGGATGTCGGTATTCTACCATGAAGACCCGAGCAGGAGCTTCGAAGAGGAATATGCCTACGAAAGGGAGCTGGAAGAGTGGATCCTGGCCTTGGGACGGCTGGACAACCAGCATGTCTTCTACCGCCGGTTTACAAAAGCCTGTGAAGACACGAAGGAACGTATTTCGGCCGTGCGCAGGCAATGGCAGAAGGCACAGGTGAAAGAGCGCGTATGGATGTATGTGTTTTATGCGCTTTGCGCCGTATGGATGCTGCTGGTGCTCATCTTCGGAATCACTGGCCGTGACTATCTGCTGGGACATAAGCTCCTGACGATGGGGCTGCCCGTGGGAGGAATGTCGGCCATCATCGTTGGCGTGCGCTCCTATTTCAAGGGCATGGGAACCATGCTCTCGTCGTTGATGGGACTGCTGGGGGCGGCATCCTCTCTTATACCTATATATATTATATCGACGGTCCAGGCCAGCAGTCCCGGGATGCTGAACGTGGTGGTCGTGGCCATCACGGCAGTCTATATGCTCATCTGCCACTTCACGGCCTTCCGGGAAAGCAGCATGGCCAATACGAAAGAGATTCAGAATTTTCTGAAGGACGACGATGTCAAGTCGTCGCTCATCGAGCCGCTCTACTATACATTCAAGACTAAGTCGAGAAGGTACAAGAGTTCGAAGTTCGGGATGCTTGATGAGCTCAGCGACCATGTCGATTCGCTTGCCGGAGAGTCGGTCATGCACTATGTGTTGTGGTCGGTGCTGGCATTCATCCTTGTGCTGGAGTTCTGCGTGTTCAGTTCCAGCCTTCTGGATGTGAACCTGCCATAACATGGTAAACACAAAAATAAGGACAAAAACAAAGCAAGATGACGTGTGACTTTTGCCATAAGGAAAACAGAAGTGTAGCGAAGTACTGCAAATGGTGCGGGCAGCCCATCGTGTCGCGTGCACTCGACAAGATGGTTGGGCTGGATGAGGTGAAAGCCCAGCTGAAGACCATTGTCGACACCTACACCTATCTGCGTTCCAGAAAGGATATTTCCACAGTGCGCCTCTCGGTCAATGCCATCATCATCGGTGAGACAGGAACGGGAAAGACAGCTCTGTCTGGCATTATCCGTGACTATTTCTTCCAGCACAAGATTATCGAGAAGCCGAAGCTGACGATGGTCGATGCCGTCGACTACCAGCGCTTCGTGGACAAGTGGGACGAAAACATCAAGAAAGCACGTGGAGGACTGCTCTTTTTCGACAATGTGCAGAAGCTCTTGCCCGACAAGTATTCCAACCAGGTGAACCCGCTCGACAAACTCTTTGTCGAGATGGACAAATGGAACGACAATCCCATCGTCATCATGGCTGGACTGCCCAAGGGGCTGGATGACTTCCTGGAGAGCAACCCCGCCGTGAAGAACCGTTTCAAATACACGTTCAGACTGCCTACACCCAATTATCAGGAACTGTGTGACATCACCCGGATGGAGCTTCGCTCGAAGTACGGCATCTCCGCTTTCTCTCCAGACGCGGAGCATCAGCTCGCCCGTTTCTTCAAATATCAGATAAAGATTAAGGACGAGACCTTCGGCAATGCCCATGTGGCCATGAAGACGGCAGAAGACATCTTCACCTCGTTCATCAGCCGTGGCGCACAGGCCGTGGAAATAGAGAAAGAGGACATCAAGGGCTATGTGCCCGAGGAGCGCTCGCTCGACGATATCCTCCGCGACCTCGATTCTTTCATCGGTATGGACGAGGTGAAGCAGGCTGTGCGCGAGATAGCTTTCTCCGTGCAGAACAGCCTGCAGCGACAGGAGCGGGGACTGGGCGAACAGGAGAAGCTGTCCATGCACATCGTGCTGACGGGAAATCCGGGTACCGGCAAGACGACAATAGCACGCAAGCTGGGAGAGATACTGGCTGCAATAGGCTATCTCGATTCAGGACATGTGGTGGAAGTAGACCGCTCGCAAATGGTGTCGCCCTATCAGGGCGAGACACCGAAGGTGGTCAACCGCCTTTGCGACAAGGCCATAGGAGGAATACTCTTTGTGGACGAGGCATATACCCTGGCACCCCTAAGTCAGGCTGGAGAGCGCGACAATCAGGGGGCACAGGCCCTGGAGACGCTGATGAAGCGCATGGAGGACGACCGGGGGAAGTTTGTGGTCATCGCAGCTGGGTATCGGACGGAGATGGAGAATCTCTTCCGTGTCAACCCCGGCATGAGAAGCCGGTTCAACTACTTCCTCAATATAGAAGACTATAATCCTGAAGAGCTGTTCCGCATCATGCAGGTCTTTGCACAGAGCAAGAAGTATATCTTCTCAGAGGAGGCCGAGCAGCTCACGAGGAAGATGATTTCCGAGCTGCACCAGCATCGTGAAAAGGACTTTGCCAACGGACGTACGATGCGCTCGCTCTTCGACCAGATATGCAAGAATCAGGCCAAACGCCTGCAGAACGGCAATCTGTCGCAGATGACCAACGAGCAGCTCATGACCATCCAGACGGAAGACATACCCTATGAGGCTCCGAAGGAAGTCGACTATACCGAGTGTCTGAAGAAATTCGAAGGCATGGTCGGGCTGGAGAGTGTCAAGAAAGAAGTCAGCAACCTGGCGGCCTTCCTCAACTTGCAGATCAAGCGCGGAGAGACCAACACGTTCCAGGGCAAGCACTATGTGTTTACTGGAAATCCCGGAACGGGCAAGACAACGGTGGCACGTATCATGGCCGATGTGTTCAAGACACTGGGCATCCTCTCAAGAGGACAGCTCGTAGAGGCCGACCGCTCAAAGCTGGTGGCAGGCTTCTCAGGCCAGACGGCCATCAAGACCAACCAGCTGATTGACTCGGCGATGGGGGGCGTGCTCTTCATCGACGAGGCATACACCCTGAAGTCCAGCGACAACGACTCCTTCGGCGGAGAGGCCATCGACACTTTGCTGAAACGCCTGGAGGACGACCGAGGAAAGTTTATATGCATCGTTGCCGGATATACCGAGCAGATGCACGACTTCATCGATGCCAACCCTGGCCTGAAGAGCCGCTTCACTCAAACCATCCATTTCGACGACTATACACCCGACGAGCTGACGCAGATATTCCTGAACTTAGCCGCCAAGAAGCACTTCGTCGTCGACGATGCAACGAAGGATGCCATCCACCGTGGATTTGAACAGCTCTTCCTGCGCCGCGACAAGAACTTCGGCAATGCCCGTGAGGCCCGCCGCATTTTCAATGAGGCTGTCGAGAAGCAGAGCCAGCGCCTGGTGTCGCTCATGAACGACCCCCATTTCAGCGAGGACGACATCTTCCGCTTGACCACCGAAGACCTGCCTGCCGCCCAGAGTGCTGCTGCGCGTCCGCTGGACGAGGTGCTCAACGAGCTCGACGACTTCATCGGCATGCGCTCCGTGAAGAACAGCATACGCCGACTGGCCGTGCAAAGCATGTTCATCAAGCAGCGGGCTGCCATGGGAGCCGGAAAGGTGCAGCAGTTGGCCATGAACTTCGTACTGACGGGAAATCCGGGGACGGGCAAGACATCCATTGCCCGAAAGATGGGCGAAATCATGCAGTCGATGGATATACTGCCTACCAGCCGCGTGATAGAGGCCAGCCGTGCTACGCTCGTAGGAAAGTATATGGGAGAGACTCCCAAGATTGTCAATTCCATGTGTGACAAGGCTATGGGCGGCATCCTCTTCATTGACGAGGCATACACCCTGTCCGACCAGAACGACCAGTACGGCAAGGAGGCCATCGACACACTGATGAAACGCATGGAGGACGACCGCGGAAAGTTTGTGGTCATAGCCGCCGGCTACAAGGATAAGATGGAGGAGTTCCTCACCATGAACTCCGGACTGGCAAGCCGCTTCACTCACAAGCTGCATATCGACGACTATAATGAAGACGAACTGCTGGCCATCTTCAAGAAAATGGCA
>JAILFU010000011.1 GCA_024697405.1 Prevotella sp. | reverse complement strand
GCCATAGACGGTGACGCCCTCGCCGGGGGCTGTCTGCCCGGCTACGTAGAGGTTCTTGGCAAAGGTGATGCGCGAGTGGATGCGGATGACGCCGCCGACGTCGAATACCACGATGCGGTTCGGCTGGCTCACGGCATCGCGTAGCGAGCCGGCGCCCGTGTCGTTCAGGTTCGTCACGTGATATACCTTGCCGCCCGTGCGGCCGCCCGTGGCGAAGCGGCCCCAGCCCTGGGCCCCGGGGAATGCCGGCTGTTGTGCCAGCACGGTCAGACTGCACAGGCAGGCTGCCAGCGCTATTGTTAACATGGATCGTCTCATATCTTTCTGTCTTTTGATTTGTTTCCAGTGCGCAAAGGTAAGCATAAAATCTCAATCTCCCGCATCATTTTTACTTTTTTAGCAAACAGAATGTTGCGTTTTTCAGCTAGAGTATACATGGGGATAAGGCTCAACGACGTTGGCGATTCCTTTTTTCATGTAAACGGCCATGAATTAAACGCGTACTGTTTTTAAAGGAATACGTGGATTGTTCTGGTTGCTTGTAAATAATGGCGTGAACATTTAGTCCTTTCATCTTTTCTTCGAAACTTTGCTGCCGACTATCTAACAACGACGGCATGAGCATGGCAGCCGTCATGAAATATACGGGATTGACAGAGGATGTCATCCTCGCTCTGTAGGGATAGTTTCCCCCCCCGATTAGTGCTTATTGCTCCTGTCTTTTTGGGGGAGTTTTTTGCCCCTGAGAATGTAGCAGGAAAGGTTTGTTGTTTGACTAGGGGAGATTTCTGTCCCTAAGAGGAGCTGACTCCTATATTGCAAACCTTTAGTTACTTATATTCAACAGTATAGTTAAAAATGCTTAAGTATTGCGTATTAACCCCTAACTCCTAACTGCTAACTGCTAACTCTTTTGTATCTTTGCATGCTGATAGACAACGACTGAAAGCATAAGCGGAAAAGGATGGAACGACGGAGACGACGCAGATACCCCGTAGGCATACAGACCTTCTCGAGGCTGATTCGCGAGGGCTACGTGTATGTGGACAAGACGGACCTGGTGTGGGAGATGGCCAACGAGGACAGCCCCTTCCTCTTCCTGGCTCGTCCGCGCCGCTTCGGCAAGAGTCTGCTGGCCAGCACGCTGCACAGCTTCTTTGCCGGCGAGCGGGAGCTGTTTCGCGGGCTGAAGGCCGACAGTCTGGAGTGGGACTGGCAGCAGTATCCCGTGCTACATTTCGACCTAAGCTCAGCCAAGCACCTGCCTGTGCAAGGCGTAATAGACGAACTGGGCCGGCAACTCAGCAAGGCGGAGGCACTGTATGGCCGCAACAGCGAAGAGACCTCGCCGGGCATGCGGCTGGCAGGCGTGGTGGAACGAGCCTTCCATCTGACCAACAAACAGGTGGTTATCATCGTCGATGAGTACGACTCCCCTTTGCTTGATGTGCTGCATGATGACGAACGGCTTCACGACATACGTGAGGTGCTTCAGGAGTTCTACCAGCGGCTGAAAATGCTGGAACCCATGATTAAGTGCTGCTTCATCACCGGCATTACGAAGTTCTCGCAGCTGAGCATCTTCTCTACCATCAACAATCTCAACAACATCACCATGCTGCCGAAGTATGCCGCCCTCTGCGGCATCACCGAGGAGGAGCTGACCTCCACGCTGGCTCTCGATGTCGCTCTGTTGGCCGAGGCCAACGAGTGCACGCCGGAGGAGATGCACAGGAAGCTGAAGGAGCGCTACGACGGATATATGTTTTCTGAGAAAGCGCCTGAAGTGTACAATCCCTTCAGCCTCTTCCGAGCCTTCAGCAGCCAGAAAGTGGCCAACTACTGGTTTGAGACCGGCACTCCCACCTTCCTCGTCCGGCAGATGCAGAAATTCAAGACTGACATTACCGCAATGGACAGTCTGGAGGTGCCCTCCTTCGCCTTTGACCAGCCTACGGAGAATATGGTTGACGCCTTGCCGCTGCTATACCAGAGTGGCTACCTCACCATCAAAGATTACAACCAATCGTTGGAGACTTACACCCTTGGCTTCCCCAACCAGGAGGTGCTGATGGGCTACTCGCAGGGCCTGCTGCCTGCCTACACCGGGTTGATGTCTTCAAGTGTGCAGATGGGGTTCGCGGCCAAGTTCTGGTGTGCCCTGCAGCGCGCCGACCTCGACCTGGCGCTGCGGGAGATGCAGGCTTTCCTGGCCGGACTGCCCTATGTGGAGGGCTTTAAACAGAAGCTGGAGGAGGTGAAGAACGCCGAGGGCTTCTATGAATACACCTTCTATCTCATCTTCAACATGCTGAATGTCTATGCCCGCACGCAGGTGAAATGCAGTGGCGGTCGCATCGACATGGTGGTCTTCATGCCTACGACGACCTACGTCTTCGAGCTGAAGATGCATGAGTCGGCACAGAAGGCCCTGGAGCAGATCAACGAGAAGGGCTACGCGCTGCCCTATGCCACCGACGGCCGCCGGGTGGTGAAAGCCGGACTCCACTTCAGTCTCGACAGCCGCACGCTCGACGAGTGGGTGGTGGAGGAATGATGAATGAAGAATAAACATAAACATATATTAATGTTGCATCAATGAAGAAATGGACCATCGACGACGCCCGTGAGCTGTATAACATCAACGGCTGGGGCACCAGCTATTTCGGCATCAACGAGAAAGGAAACGTGTATGTCACTCCCTGCAAGGACTCGGTGCAGATAGACCTGCGCGAGGTGATGGACGAGCTGCAGCTGCGCGACGTCACCGCGCCAGTGCTGCTGCGCTTCCCCGACATCCTCGACAACCGCATTGAGAAGACGTGGAGCTGCTTCAAGAAAGCCTCGGAGGAGTATGACTACAAGGGTGAGAACTATGTGGTGTACCCCATCAAGGTGAACCAGATGCAGCCCGTAGTCGAGGAGATCATCTCCCACGGACGGAAGTTCAACCTCGGTCTGGAGGCGGGCTCGAAGCCCGAGCTCCATGCCGTCATCGCCATGCAGTGCCAGAGCGACTCCATCATCGTGTGCAACGGCTACAAGGACCAGAGCTACATCGAGCTGGCACTGCTGGCGCAGAAGATGGGCAAGCACATCTTCATCGTGGTGGAGAAGATGAACGAGATGGAGATTATAGCCCGCGTGGCCAAGCAGCTGAACGTGCGCCCGAACATCGGCATACGCATCAAGCTGGCCAGCAGCGGCAGCGGCAAGTGGGAGGAGAGCGGCGGCGACGCCTCGAAGTTCGGACTGACCAGCGCGGAACTGCTGGAGGCCATGGAGCTGCTCGACAAGAAAGGCATGCGCGACTGCCTGCGGCTCATCCACTTTCATATCGGCTCGCAGATTACGAAGATACGCCGCATACAGACGGCGCTCAGAGAGGCATCGCAGTTCTATGTGCAGCTGCACAAGATGGGCTACAACGTGGATTTCGTTGACTGCGGCGGCGGCCTGGGCGTGGACTACGACGGCACGCGCTCTCCTTCTTCGGAAAGCTCTGTGAATTACAGCATTCAGGAGTATGTGAACGACTGTATCTACACTTTTGTTGAAGCGGCAAACAAGAACGGCATCCCCCATCCCAACATCATCACGGAGAGCGGGCGCTCGCTGGCTGCCCACCACAGTGTGCTGGTAATCAACGTGCTGGAGACGGCCTCTCTGCCGGAGATGCCCGAGGAGTTCGAGCCCGACGAGAATTCCCACCAGCTGGTGAAAGACCTCTACGACATCTGGGACAACCTCTCCCCGCGCAATGTGCTGGAGGACTGGCACGACGCCGAGCAGATACGCGAGGAGGTGCTCGACCTCTTCAGCCACGGCATCGTCGACCTGAAGACGCGCGCCGAGGTGGAGGCGATGTACTGGAGCGTGTGCCACGAGATACACGCCCTGGCGAAGAACCTGAAGCATATCCCCGAGGAGTTGATGAAGATCGACAAGCTGCTGGCCGACAAGTACTTCTGCAACTTCTCGCTGTTCCAAAGCCTCAGCGACTCGTGGGCCATCGACCAGGTGTTCCCCATCATGCCCATCCAGCGGCTCGACGAGCGGCCTACGCGCAATGCCACCCTGCAGGATATCACCTGCGACAGCGACGGCAAGATAGCCAATTTCACCACCAACCGCCACAACTCCCATTCGCTGCCCGTGCACGCGCTGAAGAAGAACGAGGACTACTACCTGGGCGTGTTCCTCGTAGGTGCCTATCAGGAGATACTGGGCGACATGCACAACCTCTTCGGCGACACCACGGCCGTGCATATCTCTGTGAAGGACAACGGCTACCACATCGACCAGATCATTGACGGCGAGACAGTGGAGGAGGTGCTGGAGTATGTGCAGTACAACCCGAAAAAGCTGGTGCGCCAGCTGGAGGTGTGGGTGACAAAGAGCGTGAAGAACGGCAAGATCTCGCTCGACGAGGGCAAGGAGTTCCTCAGCAACTACCGCAGCGGCCTCTACGGCTATACCTATCTGGAGTAGGAAACAGCAGCTCCCATGATTTCTTCTGGGAGTTGGATAAAAAAACGATGACAAAATGAAAACAGTGAATTTCTCTGAGCAGTACTCGGTCATCAACCAGTATATGGCCGAGCTGCGCGACAAGAACTATCAGCGCAACCGTCTGCTCTTCCGCAACAATGTTGTCCGTATAGGCGAGCTGATGGCCTACGAGCTGTCGAAGACGCTGAACTACAAGCCGAAGACAGTGACCACGCCGCTGGGCACCATCGATATCCCCCTCATAAAGGACGACCTGCTGCTGGCCACCGTGCTGCGTGCCGGCCTGCCGTTCCATGAGGGTTTCTTGCGCATGTTCGACCATGCTGAGAACGGATTTATCTCGGCCTACCGCATGTACACCAACCGCGAGCACACCGAGGTGGGCGTCCACACGGAGTATCTGGCGGCACCGTCGGCCAAGGGCAAGACGCTGGTCATCGTAGACCCCATGCTGGCTACAGGCGGCTCGATGGCTGCCGCCTACGAGGCACTCGTGGCCACGGGCAAGCCGGCAAAGGTGCACATCGCCTGCGTCATCGCCACACCGGAAGGCGTGGAGATGCTGCGTCAGACGGTGAGCGACGACACGACGCTCTGGTGTGCCGCCATCGATCCGGGCATGAACGAGCACAAGTACATCGTGCCGGGCTTCGGCGACTGCGGCGACCTGTGCTATGGGGAGAAACTATAAAAAGAAGGCAACAATATAGCGGTAGACCCATAATTAACTGACCATGATTTACTTCTCCGCATGGCACTCCCCTCCTATTAACGAGAGGGGAAAGGCTATGGGTAGGCGACCGCAGGTCGGGAAAGCGGTAGCCGCTCCCCTCCCTTCAAGGGTAGGGGAGCGGCTACCGCCGGAGAAGAATTCCAGTGTCAATAGCTATCTCGTTGCCATTATTTTTTGGCAACTATATAGCAGTTGACCCAGTAATTACTTTTCTGCATGCCGCCGGAGAGCAAGCCGGATGGCACTCCCCTCCCTTCAAGGGGAGGGGTAGGGGTGGGGTCTGTAACTTTTTCCGCCGAGAAGAACAAACGATAAGAGATTCGTTGAGGATATTAGAGACCCCACCCCTGCCCCTCCCCTTGATTTCTAAGACAAAACCTAGAATTAGGCACTTAATAAATGTTAATGGGTCTCATTTTCTTCATTTTGAGGCTTGAGACAACAGTTTTTGCTGTAACGAATGAC
>JAILFU010000209.1 GCA_024697405.1 Prevotella sp. | reverse complement strand
GTATTTAGAAAATGGCCTACAAAATTACAAATTTTCTTTCAACCCTGCAATAGTTTACCTCCCTTTTTTTTGAACTGTGTGGTTGAAAAATGAACGCAGAGGCGCAGCGTGATACTAGGGGCCAATTTAATCTGAGCACTTCTAAAAAACGTTTATACGCGCGCGCGAGGCATTTTATGGCGCTACAAGCGCTACTTTGATATCTAAATTTTTGAAATGCAATCCGTTGCTTGTAGCTACATCACATTTTTTGGCGCTACTATTGTAGCTACAGTTTCAAGCGGCTTTAGTATCTTCCAAACGGCGGCAGTATTTTTCCAAACGGCGTTAGTATTTTTCCAAACGGCGTTAGTATTTTTTCAAACGGCGTTAGTATTTTTTCAAACGGCGTTAGTGTTTTCCACTCATCGCTTCTCTCTGCCTGTAGCTACAATAGTAGCTCCTTTGAGAGCGGTGTTGCTACAGACAACTGCCTGTTAGTCATTTTGTTTGGTGCGAAAGTAGCTCTTGTAGCACCTTTTTTCTGAGTTTATTACGCGCGTGCGCGCGAAATAGGAATATGTCCCTATTTGTTGTACTCCCCAGACGCATGCCCGTCGCAGGGGCAGGCTTTGCGGCTGTCCTCAGCTGTAGGAGTAACAACTGAAGGGTTGGTTAAAGGCAGAGCATGCCGTCGTCGTCGGTGACCGTTTCTTCGCTGATGAGCTGCCGGAGGGCGGCTTCCAGCTGTGGATAGGGCAGGGGTATGGCGTGAAGGCAGCTGACGTGGTGGGGCTTTCCGTCGGCGAGGAGGGCGAGGATGGCCTCGCGTGCCTGCTGTGTCTTCCCGCTGGCTGGCTCCTCGCCGCTGCGGTGGAGGCAGACGTCGCAGTGACGGCAGTCGTGGCGGCTGTCCTCTCCGAAATAGCTTAGGAGCATGCGGCTGCGGCACTGGTTGTCGGTCTCGGCGTAGGCAATCATCTTTTCTATCCGCTCGGCGAAGCGCTGCTTCAGGAGGTCGTAGGCCTCGGGGGGGAAGCGCAGCTGGTCGCTTTCCTCCCGCCGCTGCATGTAGCGGATGAAGGGGGTGCGCTTCTGGGGTATGTAGTCGATGATGCGCTTGCGGTGGAGCTCTTTCAGCAGGAGGTAGAGCTGGGGCCGTGTGAGTGCGGTCTGCTGGGCGAGGTAAGCCTCGTCGATGTAGGCGTAGTCGACGAAGAGGCCGCTGTATGTGCGCAGCAGGGCTACGATGAGGGCGTCCTCCTGCGGCGGGTTGTCGCGCAGGCGGTAGAGGTCGTCGCGCTCTAGGCAGAAGCGCAGGCGCGCCTTGTTGTCGTCTTCGTCGCGGTATTCGATGTAGCCTGCCCGCTGCAGGATTTTCAGCGCGGCGACCACGCGAAGGGGGAAGTGGTGGAAGGCGTGGCAGAACTTCTCGACGGGGAACTCGAACGTGGCGTTGTAGCCGGAGCCGACGGCCACCTGGTAGAAATAGGCCAGATGGTCGTAGACCTGGCGTATCTCCTCCTTCTCGGGAAAGGTGTCGCTGATGCGTCGGAGCAGCTTGACGCGGTCGTGGGCGGAGTAGAGCAGCACGGCGTAGGCCCGCTGGCCGTCGCGGCCGGCGCGCCCCGCCTCCTGGAAGTATGCCTCTATGCTGTCGGGGCAGTCGGCATGGATGACGGTGCGTACGTCGGGCTTGTCGATGCCCATGCCGAAGGCGTTGGTGGCCACGATGATGCGTGTGCTGCCCGCCTGCCAGTCGCGCTGCCGCTGGTCTTTCACGGACTGGTCGAGACCGGCGTGGAAGAAGGTGGCGCTCTCCCCAGCCTGGCAGAGAATGGCGGCCAGCTCTTTGGTGCGCTGCCGGCTGCGGGTGTAGACGATGGCCGGGCCGGGGACGCTGCGCAGGATGTGGAGCATCTGCTGCACCTTGTCGGCGGCATGGCGCACGACGTAGGAGAGGTTCGGCCGCTCGAAGCTCATGCGGAAGACGTTGAACGTTGAACGTTGACCATTGACCATTGACCATTGACCATTATTGGCTGCGCTTTCCGAATGTTCAATGGTCAATGGTGAATGGTCAATGGTCAATGGCGAACGGTCAATGGTCAATGGTGAATGGTCAATGGTCAATGGCGAACGGTCAATGGTCAATGGTGAATGGTCAATGGTCAATGGCGAACGGTCAATGGTCAGCTTGTCCTGTATGTCGGCTACGACGAGGGGAGTGGCGGTGGCGGTGAGGGCGAGGACGGGTGCTGTGGGCACCTCCCTGCGGATGTCGGCGATGGAGAGATAGGAGGGGCGGAAGTCGTAGCCCCACTGGCAGATGCAGTGGGCCTCGTCGACGCAGAGGAAGCTCACCTTCATGTGGCGGAGCTTATGGATGAAGAGGTCGGAGGCGAGGCGCTCTGGCGACACATAGAGGAGCTTCACTCCGCCGAAGATGGCGTTCTCCAGCGTCTGGAGGATGTCGTCGTGGGAGAGGCCGGAGTGGATGGCGGCGGCGCGTATGCCCCGCTGGCGCAGGTGCTGCACCTGGTCGTTCATCAGGGCGATGAGGGGTGTGATGACAATGCACACACCTTCCAGTGCCAGTGCCGGCACCTGGAAGGTGATGCTTTTGCCTCCGCCTGTGGGCATCAGGCCCAGGGTGTCGTGGCGCTCACAGATGGACTCGATGATGTCGCGCTGGATGCCCCGGAAGTCGTCGTAGCCCCAGTAGTGCTTCAGCAGCTCATGATACTTGTCCATCGTGTAGAATTGAGAATTGAGAATTGAGAGGTATGATTAGCTTTGCAGGCGGCAGCAAATATCTCATTCTCTCATTTTCTCTATTTCTCATTTTTTAAACGTGTAGAATTGAGAATTGAGAATTGAGAGGTATGATTAGCTTTGCAGGCGGCAGCAAATATCTCATTCTCTCATTTTCTCAATTTCTCATTTTTTAAACTAGTAGAACTTGAAGTAGCGGCGTGCGTTGTTGTAGCTGATGTCCTCGACCATGCGTCCGAGCAGCTCGCGGTCATCGGGCAGCAGCCCCTTCTCCACGTCGTTGCCGAGGAGGTTGCAGAGTATGCGGCGGAAGTATTCGTGGCGGGGATAGCTGAGGAAGGAGCGGCTGTCGGTGAGCATGCCCACGAAGCGGCTCAGCAGTCCGAGCACGGAGAGGGCGTTCATCTGGCGGATCATGCCGTCCATCTGGTCGTTGAACCACCATCCGCTGCCGAACTGTATCTTGCCCGGCTCGCCGCCCTGGAAGTTGCCCAGCATGGTGGCGATGACCTCGTTGGCGCAGGGGTTAAGGGTGTATAATATGGTGCGTGTGAGCTTGCCCTTCATGTTCAGCTTGTTGAGGAACGTCGACATGGCGCGGGCGGTGTTGAACTCGCCGATGCTGTCGAAGCCGGTGTCGGGGCCGAGCTGGTTGTACATGGCGGTGTTGTTGTCGCGGATGGCACCGTAGTGGAACTGCTGTGTCCATCCGGCGTCGGCATCCATCTCGGCCATGACGGTGAGGAAGCAGTTCTTGTACTGGCGCACCTCATACTGGCTGAGCTGCTGTCCGCGCATGGCTTTCTCGAAGATGGTCTCTATCTGCGAGTCGGTGTACTCCTCGTCGTAGAACTCCTCTATGCCGTGGTCGGAGAGCTTCGAGCCTTGTGCCTCGAAGAACTGGTGGCGCCGCTGCAGGGCGTCGACCATGTCGGCGAACGTCGTGATGGTGACGCCGCTGACGCTGGAGAGCTGCTCGACGTATTTGGCGAAGTCGGGCTTCTCGATGTTCATGGCCTTGTCGGGTCGCCAGGCGGGAATCATCATCGGGTCGTCGTCGGCCTTGTTGCGGGCATACTCGATGTGGTTGTGCAGGTCGTCGACGGGGTCGTCGGTGGTGCAGACGCACTCCACGTGGTAGTGCTTCATCAGTCCCCGGGCTGAGAATTCGGGCTGTCGGAGTTTCTCGTTGCACTCGTCGAAAATCTCGCGGGCGGTCTTCGGGCTGAGCAGCTTCTCGATGCCGAAGGCGGTCTTCAGCTCGAGGTGTGTCCAGTGGTAGAGGGGGTTGCGGAGGGTGTAGGGCACGGTCTCGGCCCATTTCTCGAACTTCTCCCAGTCGGTGGTGTCCTTTCCGGTGCAGTATTTCTCGTCGATGCCGTTGGTGCGCATGGCACGCCACTTGTAGTGGTCGCCGCCGAGCCACAGCTCGGTGATGGACTTGAAGCGGTGGTCGTTGGCCACCATCTCAGGGATGAGGTGGCAGTGGTAGTCGATGATGGGCATCTTAGCCGCATGGTTGTGGTACAGGTCCTGGGCGATCTCGGTCTCCAGCACAAAGTTCTTGTCGTTGAATTGTTTCATAAGTTAATAAGATATTAGTTCCTAAGTTACTTTACTGATTTGAAATACCCATCTTTTCTCTTTTACTGAAATGATGAATAGCTATGAGCAGCCCGATAAGTCCAATGGCTGCCATAATCAAGAATGTGTAAGCTAAGTTCATATTTTACCTCCTATTTTTTTGCAATGATATAGCAGTTGGCCTAAATTTACTTTTCCGCATGGCACTCCCCTCCCCTCAAGGGGAGGGGTAGGGGTGGGGTCTCTAACTACCTTTCAGCGAATCTTTCATCGGCTAATCGAACTCC
>JAILFU010000207.1 GCA_024697405.1 Prevotella sp. | reverse complement strand
CATCTACGACCGTTACCTTATGGACCGCGCCATCCTGCGCAACACCGTGGACGGTGCCCGCGAGGAGGGTGTCTACGAGGGATTCAAGGAAGGAATGGAGAAAGGAATGGAGAGGGGAATGGAGAAAGGAATGGAGAAAGGACGCACTGACGAAAAGGAAGACACTGCACGTCGCATGAAAGCTGACGGAATGTCTGCTGAGTTGATAGCCAAGTACACCAGTCTGACCATTGATGTAATCAATAAACTATAGAAATAAAATGATATGAAGATAACAATGATAGGGGCAGGCGCCATGGGCGGCGCCACCGCCGAGGGCCTGCTGAAGGCCGGACATGAAGGAAAGGACATCTGCGTGAGCGACCCGTCGCAGGCCGTGCTCAGCAAGTTTGCAGCATTGGGCGTCAGCACCACCACCGACAACGCAAAGGCTGTGGCCGATGCCGACGTGGTGATGGTTGTCGTGAAGCCGTGGCTGGTGGAGCGGGTGCTGACAGGCATCAAGGACGCGCTGCAGCCCAGCAAGCAGGCGCTGGTGGTGATAGCCGCCGGCGTGCCGTCGAAGAACATCCAGGAGTGGCTGGGCGCACAGTGTCCGCCGCTGTTCCTCTGTATTCCCAACATCGCCATCGCGCAGCTGCAGTCCATGACGTTCCTCGTGCCGTGTGCTGCTGTGACACAGCAACAGAGGGACCTGGTGACGGCGCTCTTCGAGAAGATGGGCCAGGTGATCATCACCGACGAGCAGCACCTCGCCGCCGGCACCACACTAGCCTCCTGCGGCATCGCCTACGCCATGCGCTACATCCGCGCAGCCAGCGAGGGCGGCGTGGAGCTGGGCTTCAAGGCCGACGACGCCAAGCACATTGTCATGCAGACCATACGCGGCGCAGTGGAGCTGCTGCAAGCCAGCGGCATGCACCCCGAACAGGCCATCGACCTGGTGGCAACGCCCGGCGGAGTGACCATCAAGGGCCTCAACGAGATGGAGCACGCAGGCTTCACCTCGGCCGTCATCCGAGGACTCAAAGCCGGAATAGGCTAATCTACCACACCTACCAAACATACCACACCTACCAAACATACCACAAAAGAAAATGACTTCCAAGCTTGTAATCTATAACACACTGACACGACAGAAAGAACGTTTCGAACCGCTGCACGCCCCTAACGTGGGCATGTATGTCTGCGGTCCCACCGTCTACGGCGACCCACACCTGGGCCACGCCCGTCCCGCCATCACCTTCGACGTGCTGTTCCGCTACCTGAAGCACTTGGGCTACAAGGTGCGCTATGTGCGCAACATCACCGACGTAGGCCACTTGGAGCATGACGCCGACGAGGGCGAGGACAAGATAGCCAAGAAGGCCCGACTGGAACAGTTGGAACCGATGGAGATAGCGCAGTACTACACCCGCCGCTATCACCAGGCCATGGACTCGATGGGTGTCTTAAGGCCCAGCATTGAGCCCTGCGCCACCGGACACATCATCGAGCAGCAGCAGCTGGTGCAGCAGATTCTCGACAACGGCTTCGCCTACGAGAGCAACGGCAGCATCTACTTCGACATCGAGGCCTACAACAAGCAGTTCCAGTACGGCATCCTCAGCGGACGCTCGCTGGAGAATGTGAAGGACGCCAGCCGTGAGCTCGACGGGGTGGGGGAGAAGCACCATCAGGCTGACTTCGCCCTGTGGAAGAAAGCGCAGCCCGAGCACATCATGCGCTGGCCCTCACCGTGGAGCGACGGCTTCCCCGGCTGGCACTGCGAATGCACCGCCATGGGACGCAAGTACCTGGGTGAGGAGTTTGACATCCACGGTGGCGGCATGGACCTCGTCTTCCCCCACCACGAGTGCGAGATAGCCCAGGCACAGGCCGCCATGGGGCACCAGGCCGTGAAGTACTGGATGCACAACAACATGATTACCATCAACGGGCAGAAGATGGGCAAGTCGCTGGGCAACTTCATCACCCTTGAGCAGTTCTTCACCGGACAGCACCCGCTGCTGACGAAGGCCTACTCGCCCATGACCATCCGCTTCTTCATCCTCTCCGCCCACTATCGTGGCACCGTCGACTTCAGCGACGAGGCCCTGCAAGCTGCCGAGAAGGGACTGGAGAAGCTGCAGAACGCCATCAACGACCTGCAGCGCATAGCCCCGGTTGCTTCAGGTTGCGACGCCGAGACCGAGCGTGTCGTCAAGGGTCTGCGCCAGCGTTGCTACGACGCCATGAACGACGACCTGGCTTCGCCCCAGCTCATCAGCATCCTCTTCGAAGCCGCCACGACAGTCAACAAGCTCGTCGACCATAAGGCCACCATCTGTGCCGACTGCCTGAAGGAACTGAGCGAGGTGATGCACCTCTTCGCCGAGGACATCCTCGGACTCTCAGCCCTCAACGCCCAAGGCGCTGCCGGCAGCAATTCCGCCCGCGAGGACGCCTTCGGCAAGGTGGTCGACATGGTGCTCGACCTTCGTGCCAAGGCTAAGGCTGCCAAGGACTGGGCCACCAGCGACCGCATCCGCGACGACCTGGCCTCCCTCGGCTTCGAGGTGAAGGACACCAAGGACGGTGCCACCTGGCGTCTTAACAAATGACGCAAGCTGGCTATACGGAAAGCCAAAGCAGCCGAAGGGACAGGCTACACGGAAGGCGTCAGCTGCTGAAAAAACTGATAGATGACGATGCCCGCTGCCACTGAGACGTTCAGCGAATGTTTCGTGCCCAACTGAGGTATCTCGATGCACCCGTCACAGGCGTCAACCACTCTCTGGTTGACGCCTTTTACTTCGTTGCCCAGCACCACGGCATAGCGGCCGTCAGGCCGTGCGTGGCAGTCGGAGAGCATGGTCGAACCTTCGGCCTGCTCGACCGCCAGCACCGTGACCCCCTCACGCTTCAGTTCCTCCACAGCCTCCAAGGCCGTGGCATAGTGTTTCCAGGCCACGCTGTCCTCGGCCCCGAGGGCCGTCTTGTGTATCTCGGCATGGGGCGGCACGCCCGTGATGCCACACAGGCAGACACGTTCCACACGAAAGGCATCGGCGGTTCTCAGCACCGACCCCACGTTGTGCATCGAGCGCACATCGTCGAGCACCACCGTCAGTGGCATCTTCGCGGCTTGGCGGAACTCTTCCACCGTCAGCCGCTTCATCTCTATGGTCCTTAGTTTTCTGTACATTGTCTCTTGAATATATGATAAGTTCAGACCACTGTCCGCTCTCGGACAATGGCCTGAACAGTCAAACAAATAATTCTATCGCGAGCTTCACAGCTTGGCGGTGTTTTAATCTGTTAATGATTTAAATATAGAGAAAGCATAGAAATAAAATGAATCTTTCGGGGGTCAGCGCTGTAGACCGAGGGTATCAGTCCTGACACTGTCTGCCAGCTGCACCTGTCCTAAAAGGGCAGTGGTGTCAACCGACACGCCCTCGAGGGCGTAAGCCTTGCCGTCGCCGGCTGTGAGGGCTTCGGCATAGTCCTCGTCGTCGGTCCATACGTCGGCGGCAGAGAACGACGAGTTGATGGCATTGCCGAGGGTGAGCAGGATGGCCACCACGGCGGCTGCCTTGAAGAGGGGGCGGAACCTGTCAGCGAGGCTGATGGTACGTGCCTTGACCTGTACGGGGCCGTCGTTGTCCTGATGGCTGTCGGTGCTGCCGATGAGGGTCTCCATCCTTTTGTCGAAGTCGTCACCAAGACGCTCCTCAGGCACCATCGCTGCAAAGAGAGGCGCATAGACACCCAGCTGGCCGGGCATCTCTTCTTCGTTCTGGGCGAAGAAGGTACGCAGAATCTGCTCCTCTTGCAGGGTTGTCTCTGCCAGGAAGTAGCGTTCGATGAGTTGTTCGATGTACTTATAGTCCATATTGTTCGGATTGCAGGAATTTCTGTTTGATGGTTTGTCGCGCCCTGAAGATGTTCACCTTCACCTGTTGTTCGGTGATATTCATCATGGCTGCGATTTCCTTGTATGCTTTTCCCTCGATGTCTCGCAGATGCATACAGGTGCGTTGCTTCTCGGGCAGTTGCTGCATGAGGTGCTTGACGAGCTGCACGCGGTCGCGCTGTACGGTCTGTTCCTCGGGGTTGGAGGCGTAGGAGGTGTCGGGTGCGTCGTGACTCGCTTCGAGTGTCTGGCTTTGGTTGTCCACCCGCTTCATGCGGTCGAGGGCCAGGTTGCGGCAGACGGTGACGCAGAAGGCTTCCATCGACTCTATGGCGTCCCACTGGTCGCGTCGGTTCCACACCTTCATCATGGTCTCCTGCACCACGTCTTCAGCCTCTGCGTGGTTGAGAGTGATGCGTAATGCCAGTCTGAAGAGTTCGTCCTTCAGCGGTAGCACGTCGGTGTGAAAGCTGAGTCTTTTCATCCTCTCTGATAATATAGACGACTGGGGTGGTTCGAAAGTTACACGTTTCTCCTTCTTTTTTTTCTATTCCTTGGGCAGCCTCACCCATCGCAGGTCGTGCTGCCCGTCGTTGCGGTGCACGGTGAAGGTGTATTCGCGTCCCTGTTCGTAGGGCCAGAGGGCGAAGGAAGAGAAGTCATTGACGGGTCGTCCGTCGATGCGGATGATGACGTCGCCCACACGGAAGCCTTGCTGGTAGGCGATGCCCTGCTCCCACACCAGCCCCACGACGGGCAAACCTCGGTCGGCGACGAAGGCTATCTCGGTCTGACGGTTGTCTACGACCACGCGGTCATAGCCCTCATACGGCTGGAAGATGAGGCGTCGGCGGTGGGGGTTGATGATGACGGCGCTATGCTCCAGCACACCGGCTCCGACGTGTGACGTGCCCTGTGTGGTCAGCGTGTGGAGGTCGCAGAGGGGCAGGGTGCCGATATAGAACTGAGGGAAGTGCAGGAACAGCACCTCGCCGAGGCGTTCGGTGCCACTATGGCCCATGGCGTAGCGGCCTGTGCAGCGGCCTTCGATGAGATGGCTGACCATTTCCGGGCGGGTCCGCTCTTCTCCCTGTCTGAAGCTCTCATAGTTGATGGCATAGACCTGTCGGCTGCCGGTGTCGAAGCAGGCCTGCTCTCGATAGCGGCCAAATGGGTTCACCCGCAGGTAGGGTGTGTGATACCTCAGTTTGTACTTCACCTCTGCGCCGCCCTCGACATCGAAGAAACGTCTGCGGTCGGTCAGGACGAGAATGCCGGCACGGACGTCAATCTTGGCACAGAGGCCTTTGGCAAAGATGTCGAAGCCGAGGATGCCGTCGACCGTCGCCCGCCGCACCACACGATGCTGCACAATGGCACGGCAGCCCGTGAAGCGTTCACTCCCTATCTGCATGGGGGGCAGGGTGACTACGGGTACCGAGTCGCGCCGTCCCAGGGCATCGAGGGTCTTGATCCAGCCCGCTGGTTGCGCACCGCGTATGGGTGCGTCATCAAAGACTACGGTCTGGCCCGCCCCTGTGTCGAGCAGGAAGCGCAGCACCTTTCCGTCGATGACCACAGGCACATACACCTGATGGCGCTGCCACTCTATCTTGATGGTGTCCACGAAGTCGGTGGCCGACACCTCGAAGTCGAGGCTATAGTGCAGCATCGGTCCCGTCTGTGCCGACACCGACTCTGCACAGACACACGCTGACGCACCCAGCAACCATCTCAACATTCGCGCTCTCATCATATATACAAGATTCTCTTTTTTACAACGAATTTTACGAATTTCACAAATTAGCTGCGCAGAGGTTTATGCGAGGTTTTCGTGTAATTCGTTTTAATTCGTTGTTTCTAATCAATCATCCGGTTAATCCGTGTAATTCGTCTTAATTCGTTGTTTCTAATCAATCATCCGGTTAATCCGTGTAATTCGTTGTTTCATTCATATTCCACGACCTCACGCTTGCCCTGCAGCACGGCGAGGGCGTTCAGGGCCAGTGCCTCCATCTCGTCCTCACCGGGGAAGCAGTAGGTGGGAGCCAGGAAGTCGATGCGCTTGCGCAGCCGGCTGATGACATACTCCGAACGGGCCAGGCCACCCGTGAGCAGGATAGCGTCCACCTTTCCGCAGAAGACGGCGGCCAGACCCACGATGTTCTTCGCTAAGTGGTAGATCATGGCGTTCAGTATCAGCTCGGCGTGCGTGTCGCCGTCGGCGATGCGCCGTTCTATCTCCCTCACGTCGGGCGTACCGAGGTGGGCGTTCAGGCCTGCCTTGCCTGCGATGCGCTTCAGCAGCTGCTTCTCCGAGTACTTGCCGCTGAAGCAGAGGCGGATGAGGTCTACGGCTGGCAGACTGCCTGCACGTTCGGGCGAGAAGGGTCCCTCGCCGTCGAGGGCGTTGTTGGCATCGACGGCCCGTCCGTGCTCGTGGGCTGCCACGGAGATGCCGCCGCCCATGTGGCAGATGATGAGGTTCAGGTCTTCGTAGCGCCGCCCTATCTCCTGGGCAAAGCGGCGGGCGATGGCACGCTGGTTCAGGGCGTGCCAGATGCAGATACGTCCCATCAAGGGCGAACCGCTGATGCGGGCATAGTCGTTCAGCTCGTCCACCACGCCCGGGTCGGCGATGAAGGCTCGGCAGCCGGGTATCTGCGACGCGATGTCGTAGGCTATCAGACAGCCCAGGTTACAGGCGTGGTTGTGGAGGGCTATGCCGCTGTGGGTGTCGTCCAGCATCCGCTGGTTGATCTCATAGACACCGCCGGCAATGGGTTTCACCAGTCCGCCTCGTCCGATGACGGCATCAAACTCCATGGGGATGTTCATGCGTTTCAGCTCGGCCAGCACCAACTGCTTGCGGTAGTCCTGCTGCTCCAGGACATCGTCGAACTTCGACAGTTCCTCGGTCGTGTGGGTGATGCTGCGCAGCACCATCGGGCTCTCGTCCTCGTAGACGGCCATCTTGGTGGAGGTGGAACCAGGATTGATGACTAAGATAAACATAGGATATAGGTATTGTTAGTGAATGATTGGTTCATTTTTACAGTTCGAGGTGTCCGCCCTGCAGCAGTTCGTCGTGGGTGATGTAGGTGCGCTGCAGGGGCTGTCCGTTCAACCTCGGCTCGGCATCGTGGCTGTTGGGTGCCGCCTCTATGACGAAGGGCTGACGACCGGGCTGGTTGATGGTGATGCGGCGGAAGGCCGGCGCACCCAGGACGTAGCGCGGCGTGGCGGGACAGACGGGATAGAAGCCCATCGAGGCGAAGACCTGCCAGGCCGACATCTGTCCGGCATCGTCGTTGCCTGAGAGTCCGCCGGGGGTGTCGTTGTACTCGGTCTGCAGGATGTGGGCCACGCGACGGGCCGTGGTACGGCGGTCGCCCAGAACGGAGTAGAGCCACGCCACCTGGTGACAGGGTTCGTTGCCGTGCCAGTAGCGACCCTCGGCGAACATCGAGTCGAGCTTCGCAAGACAGCGCTCGCGTCCTCCCATCACGTCGGCCAGGCCCTCCACGTCGTGGGGCACGTACCAGGCATAGTGGCAGATGGCGCCTTCGGTGATGAAGGGCTGTCGATGTGTCAGGTCGGTGCAGCCTGCCCAGCGTCCGTCGGCATAGCGTCCGTCAGCATAGCCCGTAAGGGGGTTGATGACGTTGCGCCAGTTCTGTGAGCGTTGCATCAGCGCGCGGTAGTCATCGTCGTGTCCCAACAGACGGGCCATCTGTGCCACGGCGAAGTCGTCGAAGGCATACTCTAACGTGCGTGAGGTCTGCTCCTGCTGGTGGTAGGCTTCCTTCACGCTGTCCTCCAACGGGATGTAGCCATACTGCATGTACGACGTCAGGGCGCGTCGGCCCATGCCGTCGCGATACTCCGCCTCGGTGGCAGGTGTCTCGAAGGCATTCTTGCGCATCCCCTCGTATGCCTTTGCAGCATCGAAGCCGCGTATACCCTTCACATAGGCATCGGCAATGGTGGCTGCACAGTGGTCTCCTATCATTGCGGCGGTGTACGAGTTCCAGCAGGGGAAGATGGGCAGCCATCCACCTTCTTGATACATCTCTGTCAGCGACTGCATCATGTCGGCCGACTCCTGCGGTGCAATGATGCAAAGCAGCGGATGCAGCGCACGGTAGGTGTCCCACATAGAGAAGTCGCCATAAGAAAGACCCACCCCCGACCCCTCCCTGTAGGGAGGGGAGTAGTTACTTTTTCTGCTGCTACTTCTGTGGCCAGAACTATATACTCCCCTCTCCTTGAGAGAGGGGTTGGGGGTGAGGCTGTTTGGGGTAATGCTTTTTGGGGTAAGGCCGAACTTTGGCGCAGCCCCATCTACGTCGCTCATCTCGCGGGGCAGGAACGAAGCCCGGTAGAGCGCGCCGTAAAACTGGTTGACGCGGGCCGTGTCGGGGTCCTCCACATCGATTGTGTGCAGGCGCGCTGTCCAGAGGGCGATATTCTGCCGTTCCATCGTGTCGAAGTCGGTGGCTTCAGCGTCTAAGTTGGCTATGGCCCCTTGCTGGGAGGTGAACGAGGTGGCCATCGAGAGTAGGATGGGCTTGCCCTTCTGCCCACGGAACGTCAGCGTCACGTGGTCCTCAGAGCGGTCAATATGCACGGTTTCATCGACGTATCGCAGGGCGATATGTCCGCTGAAGCCGGCCGGCTCGCCCCATCCCTGATAGATGCGGTGAACAGGATTGCTGGCCGTCACCACGCGGCGGACGCTATCTACCGCTACGGTCGCCTGCTGCTCGTCACTATTGGCCCGCAGGACAATACGAACGTCCTGGTCACAACTGGGCGTAACCCGCATCACGGCGGCATGACTCAGTCCTGTCACCTCGATGCGCAGGCGTTCGTCGGGCAGACGCACCGAGTAATAGTAGGGGTGCGACTCCTCGTCCGCATGGCTGAAGCGCGAACCCGGAACATGCTGATCACTCGGATTACTCCGACTACCCAGAGCCATCACCGTGAACGACCCATAGTCCTGCGTGCAGCCGCCCACGAGCCAGTGGCTGGCGCGGATGCCCTGAAACAGCGTGTCCGTATAATAATAAGGTGCCACGCACTTCCGTTCGGTGTCGCGTGTCTGCGGTGTCCAGAAGGTCTGGCCGTTAGGCACGAGCACGGCGGGCAGCGTCTGCCCGTGTTCCTCCGAGCCTTTGCCGAAGAGACCGGCCGACTGGGTGTTGGCGGGAGCCGTACCCACCATCGTGTTCAGCGCAGAGAGCTGGCGCAGGTGCTCCAAGTCGTGGATGCGTTCGTGCATATACGCCTTCAGCTCCGACCAGTAGTAAAACTGGCTCTGCTTCCTCTGACTTCTCATATTACTCCGATCACTCTGAGTATTCGGATTACTCGGATTCCTCAAAGTACCCAGCCCGCTCGGATGCTCATTGAGCAGGAAGGTGACCAGCACATCGTCAGGCTGCGGAGCCTCGCCCGCCTTCTTGAAGAAAACCATCTGCAGGTTGGCCGCCATGGGCACAATATCCTCCATCCCATCGCCGGGCAGCTCTACGCCGAGCAGCGTCAGCAGACGGTAGAGGGCCGTGTCGTGACCAAAGCGCAGGGTGGCTCCGTGGCCTCCACGGGCGATGATGTCGTCGGCCTGCCGCTCGATGTCCTCCCACAAGGGGACAGACGAACGGGCGGGGATGCCCTCGTTCGCTAAGGTATCTCCGTTGCAGAGGGTCATGCGAACATTGTTCGCATCGTGCACGGCCTGCATCTCCTCAGGCGAAAAGAGGTCCCAGAGGTTGATGTCGAGGGGTATGTCCTGCATGTCGCTGGCGATGGTGTGCAGCTCGCTGAGCAGCTTCAGCGGCTCCTTCACCTTCGTGCCGTCCACGAAAAGGGCTCGGATAAAGCGGTCGGGGTTCATTCCCCCTTGGAGAGCCGTCGAGGTCGATGGGACACGACGGGTATAAGCTTTCAGGTCGTCCGACTCATGGTTAAGCCAAACCATGAATGCAGGTTCCGTCTGTGGGTCTATCGTCAGCTGACGGTGACAGCGCTGCAGCTCACCACAGAAGGCCAGCATCGAGGCGCGGCAACGGGGCACCGTGCTCGAACGTGCCTGTATCCACGTGTCGTCACCTTCAAAGACCTCCGGATAGTTCGTCGCCATGCGATGGGCGATGGAGCGATGCTGCCGCTCGCCCAAACGTGTCAGCTGTCCGGCATGGCCACGGGCGTTGCGGCAGACCTTCTGCAGCCTGCGCTTCGCACTCTTGCCCAACGGGGTGAGGTTCTCCTCGTCGGCAAACTGCGCCATCACCCACTCGTAGCGTTCCTCTGAGGGCAGCCACCGCGAACCGTGACGGCCATAGTGGGAGATGTAGAAAGGCTCCATTCCATCGGGGATTTCTACACGTACAGCCACCCTCGTCGGGTAGGCATAATAGACGCCTCCCGTGCGCTCAGCCTGTTCCTGGGACAGCTCGGTCGGGCACTCAGCCTGTTCTCTCGACAGCTGTGCAGTGGCCACGCCTGCCAACAGGACGGCCACCACCAAGGTCAGTAGTTTCTTCATTGTTCGACAAAGGTACGAAAAATGTAGAGAACTCCCACCTTTTTTTACTTTCATTAACCCGAAGTATGTATCGCATTGTAGAAAAAACAGTACCTTTGCCCACAAATGCGGCGAATCGCCCAAAACATCTCAGCAATAAATGCGGCTTATCGCCTAAAACATCCTTCAGCAATGGCAGAGCAAGAGAAATGGAGCTGGCAGGAGCCTGGCACAACGTGGAAGGGCATCGGTCTGTATCATGTCACCCTGACAATCCCCGACCGCCAGCCCCTGTTGGGCTGCCTCGATGTCCCTGACAATGACCCTGCCAAGGCCAGGGTGAGGCGCACCAGCCTGGGGAATGCGCTGGTCAACTGCCTGGTCGGCATGCCCCACCATCACCCCGAGGTGCAGTTGCTGCACTTCTGTCTGATGCCCGACCACCTCCATGCTGTTTTGTACGTCAGACACGTCATGCCTACAGGCATCAGGGGCGTGGTGCGCGGCTTTTGGCAGGGCGTGAAAAAGCTGGGGCGTGCCTGGTCGGCGGCGACGTCTCCGCTGGCCGCTTCGTCCTCTCCGCTGGCCGCTTCGCCTTCTCCGCTGGCTGCCCCGTCCTCTCCGCTGGCCGCCCCGCCTTCTTCGCTGGCCGCCCCGTCCTCTCCGCTGGCCGCGTCGCCTTCTTCAATTGCTCCGAATATCATTCGGAGGAACTCCCAAGAAGGGGCACCACGGCTGAGCCTCTATGAAGAAACGGCCCGCCTGGAGGCATTCTCCGCAGGCCTGCGCAAGCAGCTGGACGATGAAGCCTACTACCGCCTGCCGCCCGTCTTTGCCGAAATGCCCTTCATCCGCCCCATGAGCCACAACACCCAGCTCCCTAACACCATCCGCTACATCGACATGAACCCCCAGCGCTTAGCCACCAAGCGCATGAGGCCCGGCTTTTTCCGCGTGCAAAGGGGGATAGTCATCGCAGGGCGCAGCTACGACGGCGTGGGAAACACCACTCTGCTGTTCGCTGAGCATTTTGCCCCGGTGCACGTGCGAAGCATCATGGTGAGAGCTGCAGAACACGGCGATGGCGAGCCGCTGCGAAACTACAAGAACGCCTGCGTGCTGGCAGCCCGCAGGGGAGCGGTGATGGTGTCGCCCTTCATCTCTCCTGACGAGAAACAGGTGATGCAGGTGCTCCTTCGTGAGGGATGGCCGTTCATCTGCCTCACCGACAATGGCTTCCGCGATTACTACAAACCTACCGACATCCTTTTCGACGCTTGTGCCGCCGGGCGTGTGCTGATACTCAGTCCTTGGCAGTATGATGCTGGCAAGCGCCACATCAGCCGTGCCGACTGTGTGGCGCTAAACGCTATGGCGGAAGAGATTTGCGCTCCAGCGCAATGACGTGATGATTGCCCTAAGGAGCCATTTCGCCAACCGCCATCCACCTCAAGGACGGAGGTACAGACGCCCGTCCCTACTGTCCTTAGTGCGTAGGAAACAGAGGGGAAAGGTACAGGCAAACAGGGGCAAAGGTACGGGCAAACAGAGGGGAAAGGTACGGGCAAACAGGGAGAAAGGCGGCGTGTAACAGGGAGAGAGACGGCACCTCGTCAGATGCGGGCGGCCGCCCGCATGAATAAGGGCGGCCGCCCTTATATATTGGGGCGGCCGGCCGAACCCCTTTTTAGTATAAGAAAATAGAAAAAACCATTCAGGCCGCAAGAGCGCTATGCTCCTGCGGCCTGAATGTATAGATGTATCGTTGGGTCGGGGGATTAGTCCTCGTCGTCCCAGCTGCTGCCGCCACGGGCATCGCCCTCAACACTGTTAGCGGTACCAGCATAGCTGATTGTCTCCATGAGGCTTTCCATCTGCACGTTCACGATTGTCATTGCAGGCTCGATATATGTCTTTTTCATAACTTCTATCTTTTATTATAGTTAAACAATCTGTTAGTATTCTCTCTTTACTTGCGCAGCATCTTCTTACCGCCTACGATGACCAGACCCTTCTGGGCATTGTTAACGCGCTGACCCTGCAAGTTGAACATCACGTTCTCGCTGTTCTCGTTCTGAATGCTCTCGATACCTGTTGCATCGTCGCCAAAGTAAATGGAGTTAGCACCACGTGCTGATGCTACTTCAGTAACATTAGTAAGATCAATGTAAGCCTTGTACTGACCAATAGTCACGCCAGTACCTGCATCCCACAATTTGTTGTCTTTAATAATGTACATTCCTGTTGCAACAGCTGCAGAAGAAGAATAGTTTCCTACAATAGCTCCTCCAGTGATTGCTTCCGTATAGTCACCAGATAAAGAGGAAACGGAGATATTAGAGCTAGAGGACTTGAAAATATAAGCCTGACCAGCGGTAAGAGAAGTTCCCACAGAACTGATATTGATGCCTTTTAAAACACCTCCTACTACAATCTTGCTGTCAATCTTATACAGGGTTGCATTAGAAATGGTTCCATTGAATGGCAGACAGATGGTGCCATAGTTGCCCAAAGTCACAGTACGAGATGTGTTAATGATGGTCAACTTGGCGTGATAGTTGCCACCATTGTTGCTGTACCAATGGTCACCCGCACTTCCGTAAGTCTTGGCCCATGCGTCAATGAAGTAAGTCTTGCCAGCCTCGAGAGTCAGTCCCACAGTAGCAGCCAAATCTTGGCCAGTGTTCCAAGAGATGGAGAAATCGTGGTCGCCCGAGATGCGGGTAGCAGAACCAAGATGAATATCTACGTCGCTGCCGACCTTAGTACCATTTTCGTCATAAATGGCGAAGTACATGTTGGCGCCACCGCGGTCGTTGCTATCATCCCAAATTTTGAACGCAATGCTGGTAACAGTCATGTCGTAGACGGTGCCGAGGTCTGTCGGACTATTGGGATTGCCAGACCATCCGAACGGATCAGTAGAGACACCGCCGATGTTCATGGAACTATCATACCAACCAAAATCAGCGAACGCCGTGGTAGCGGTAAGCACCATGGCAAACATTGAGAGTAAAAGTTTCTTCATAATCATTCTGTTTTAGTTATTATTAATTCGTTAATTATTCCTATGCTGTCTTTTGACAGAGAGCGGGCGTAAGAAACGCCCACACTACAGTTTTCGGGTGCAAAGTTACACCTATTTAATAATATGTGGGATGGGTTGGGGGTATGTTTTTTATCATTACCCCCAAATTTCTTGCTCTAAATCAAGTGAAGAGGAGTTTCGAACTCGCTGGAAGCCCTCTATTCAGGTGGTACTTTTGGCCTCCTTAGGCAGTACCTTTGCAGTCATTCCCCCGTTGGGAATGATACGTTCCCTGCGGGGGAACGATTGGTTCCCTGCGGGGGAACCACTGCAAGAGTGCCGCTATTGGTCTGCGAAAGCGCCGCAGTTACGTTCTAACTACGCCGCAATTAGGACGCAACTACGGCGTAGTCACAACGTGACTGAGCCGCAATTACAACGCGACTACGCTGTGTTTGTTCAGCAAAAGTGCCGCTTTTGCTTCGTTTTTTAGTTAAATTCGTGTTAAATTCCTGATTTAATGTCACAATGTCACACACTAACTCGTTGACAGTCAATACGTATGACATTGTGACATTAAAATCACAAAAAAACATTAGAGGCGGGATAACTTCACGAGAAGCTACTGCTGTTGTAGCCAAAGGGCAAAGAACGAATCGCATGTAACTTGCTGATTTTGAGAACAATAATACCAAAATAAAAAAATTATCCTAAACAGGATAATCCTATTTAGGATAATTTAATTGTTTTCGCCTTTTCAGGCCGTTGTTACTTCACGAGAAGTTTCTTGCCCTTGGTGACGACGATGCCACGATAGTTGGGGCTGATGCGCTGTCCGCTGAGGTTGTAGCGCGGCTGCGACTGGGTGGC
Source organism: Prevotella sp. (assembly GCA_024697405.1). Classification (GTDB taxonomy): domain Bacteria; phylum Bacteroidota; class Bacteroidia; order Bacteroidales; family Bacteroidaceae; genus Prevotella. The sequence continues at coordinate 2,985 of JAILFU010000207.1, read as the reverse complement.
ATCGTAGGGAATGCCGTAGATGCCGGCGGTTCCCTCAGACACGGTGAGCGTCCATCCCTTGTAGATGTCCTTGCCGCCGGCGAACTCCATGGTGAAGAGGATGGCGTGGGGAGCACCTTCGTCGTCATCGATGAAGATGCCGATGTTGCCGCCGCCGAGGGCAATGTCTTCCTCAAGCCACTCGTTGGGGTCTACGCGGGTCATGCCCTCGGTGTTCCAGTCGAGATAGGCCGAGCTGTTGACCATGATCTTGAAGCGGTAGTAGTTCTCAACCGGCTCTAACTGCTCGTCGGTCAGTTGGAGATTGTAGGTGTACTTGGCGTTCTTCACCTCTTCTTTGAAGAGCTGCGCCAGACCGTTCCACTCGTTCAGCTCGGAGATGAGGGCTACGCTCTGGATCTCCACATCGGGAATCTCCACGCCGAAGTCCTCGGTGATGTCGGTGTACTTTGTCTCGCCGTCGTAAGTGAAGTAACGGTCGGAGGCAATATCGGTGATGTTGCCCGTCTGCTTCATCAGAGACGTGTTACCGTTGTTGAAGATGATGTTGAACGATGAGGTCTCTTCGAAGTTGAACGTCATGTACCAGAATTCCATATCTTCTCCCGCAGCGTTTTTCTTCGTTGTCTTCTCGGTCAGCTGCTTGCCAGGCCAGGCGCCGTTGATCTTGGTTTCTTTGCCTCCGATGGTGAACCATCCGTAGAGGTAGGGAGCTTCGTCGGCCTGCACGTAGACGGTGGCGTTGACAGCCTTGGCTGCGAGGGCCGAGACGATAAATGCAAAAATAAGTAGAACTTTTTTCATATTCGTTTTAGTTTTTAAATCTATCAAGAATTAGAGAATTAGAGAAACTGTATAATCAAGAATTAGAGAATCGGAGAATGCGTGCGGACAATTCTCTAATTCTCTAATTCTTGACACATAGATTTAGCGGACAATCAGCTTCTTGCCGTCACGGATGACGATGCCACGATAGTTGTTGGTGACACGCTGTCCGCTGAGGTTGTAGGTCTGCTGTGTGGGAACTGTGACGAAGGGCACGCTGCTGATGGCCGTCGGGGCGTTCACATTGCCAAGGAGGCCGGTAGCGTCGTAGTAACCTCCATTCTCGAACTTGAAGTCGGCGGTCTTTGTGCCGGTACCCGGATTGTTGAAGAGGATGTTAGCAGGGAAGAGTGCCGGGTCGGGGGTGTAGGTGTCGAAGAGGTCGACGAAGTCACCACCGTCCCAGAGCCATACGAGATGTCCGTTGCCATCGTCACCGACACGGGTCAACTTGGTTCCGGGCCACTCGCCACAGAAGTTCTTCTCGCCGAGCCAAGCCCAGGCACGCGGCTGGTCGTAGTCCTTGTTGCCCTGGAAGTAGCAGTAGACGTGGTCTTCGATAGGCTTTGCACAGGCAGGCAGCTGGATGGGCTCCGGCGTATAGTAGTTGGCGGTGATGTCAGTCCAGTTGGTTGCCTTGTCAGGATTCGTCGGGTCGAAGGTGAAGTAGCTGTCGTGTGTCAGGCCTTCGATGTTAGCCGTCTGCACCATACCCTCGCCTGTGGCTACGGTCTCGCCTTCGTCGTTGGTCGTCTTGGTACCACCATTATTAATAACGATGTTGACGGGTGAGGTTGAGAACGAGCGTACCCAGAAGGTCTCGCCGTTAACCTCGGCGGTGGTGGTGAGCTGCGTGCCGGGCCATACGCCGTTGGTGGGCTGACCAGCGCTGTTCCAGGAGTAGATGTAAGGAGCCTCGTCGCACTTGACGTAAACGTTGAAGTCCTTAGCCTCCTCGTCGTCGCTACCCTCACGGAGTCCCTCGACGGTGATGTTGTCGGAGACGAAGTAAGCATAGTTGGTGCCGCTGGAGATGAGCTTGAAGCCCGTGGTGTCGTAATTGACATAGCCGGAGATGCAGAGCACAGTACCCTTGGTGCCCTGTACCTTGACGACATAGCCTCCGTCTACCGTCTTGGACTCGACGATGGGGCTCTGGTTGGTGATGCCTGCTGCCTTACGGGCGAGAATCATGTTGCCGATGGCGATGGGGTAGCGCTGCCAGTGCTTCAGGAAGACGCAAGGCGTGCCAGGCACAGCCAGCATGAAGGCGTTGGCGGGAAGCACATTGTACAGCTGACGGTTCTCGTTCTCGTAGGTGTCGTGGTTGTCGATGAAGGTCACGGCATAGCGCTGCCAGGAGGTGTCGCCGGCCATGCCCTTCCAGTCGAGTGCACTCCAGTCGCCGTTCTCGAAAGCGCTCTTCACCTGATACTTGAAGGGGAAGTCGAAGGCTGCACTGGTCATGCCTGTGCCAGAAATCCAGTTGGTGATGTTATCCATACCGTCCCAGTACTCGCCGACACAGAACTCAGGCTTCGTGGCCTCATTGTACATCTTTGTATAGTAGGCCGAGTAGCCCTTCACCATGTCGAGGCGGTAGCCGCTGTAGCCCAGCTCCTTCTGCAAGAAGTTCAGGTAGGTGATGCAGTTCTTCTGCACGTTGGCACCCGTGTGGTCGAGGTCGCGACCGCCGCTGAAGTCATCGCCGGTGTCATCGCCACCGTTGCACTGCCAGCCGCCGTTGAGAGCCACCATCTCGGGGTCGGCACCCATCGTGTTGGTGTAGCCGCCATCGTCGTTGCGGCAGATGTCGTCGGGTGTCCAGTTGAGCTCCTCGGTGACACCGTCGTGGGTCCACTTCTCATTGACGAAGTCCACCCATGAGCCGTTGACACCCTTCGGAGCCTTGTGGTTGAGCACCACGTCCTCGATGACCTTCGTGCCCTTTTCCTTGAAGGCAGCAATGAGCTTCTTCAAGGTGTTCTGACGACCGAAGTTGCTGTTGTGGTTCAGCCAGTAGACAGGCAGGTAGCCCATGCCCTCGCCGCCGGTGGCACCCGTGTTGGGCAGCCAGACGAGGTCGAAGTAGGTGGAGATGTCGTCGACCTGCTTCTGCAGCTCGGTGAGCTTGGTGTCCTCGAACGAGTTCCAGTAGAA
>JAILFU010000152.1 GCA_024697405.1 Prevotella sp. | reverse complement strand
TGGTGGTGGCCGTGAGACAATACGGGCGGTGGCTGCGCGACAACTACGCCGACCTGGAGCACAAGGAGGTGTGGGTCAGCCTTACTCTGCTCATCGGCCTCATACTACTGCTCATGAGCTTTGAATATACCGACAACTACGTGATGTCGACCATCGCCCGCCTCACCGGCTTCCCGCTGGCGGGCCTCCTGCTGTGGCGCGTGGAGACATTAAAAAACCTGAGCACCGACAATTCTACCGATGAAACTAACCAATCCCCAATCCTTTTGAGAGGGGAATGGGGTGAGGCTTCCAATATTGCCCTACTGCTGGCGAATCACTGCGAGGAGACACAGCTCTACCTGCAGCCAGACTTGACCTTGACGCAACTCTCGGCAGCCATCGGCGTGAACCACTACTATCTCAGTCAGTATTTCACCAGTCAGGGTACAAGCTACTATGCATACATCCACGACCTACGAGTCCGTCATTTCGTAGCCCGCTACCGCGAGCTTGCCGCTGCACATGAGCCCATCGTCGCCCAGAAGCTGGCCCAAGAGAGCGGCTACCACAGCTATAGCACCTTCAGCACCGCCTTCAAGGAGCGCATGCAAAAGAGCGTCGCCACCTGGATGCGCGAAGAGGCATTGGTATGAAAAACTTGATTTCATATGTAGTACCATTTACCTTTGCCCATATATAAATATAAGGAAAAATCGTTCGTCAATCTACCATTCAATTGCATCAAATTTGCATCGGTGGGGAAAATGTGGGGAAAATTTCGAGAGGAAGAAATCGGTTTTATAAAAAGAAAAAGTGCTGTAAGTTGTTGCCTTACAGTACCTTGCTTTCATTGAGACCAGCGTGTCTTTCTCGCCACACATTGGTACTTTCGTACCCAGAGGGTGGTCGACCCATCATGGTTGAGAAGGGCAAGCCCGAGATTATCAAGGCCGAACTCGTGCTGCTGGCTATGGGCTTCCTCAAGCCAGAGCATCCTGAGTACCCCAAGAACGTCTTCGTCTGTGGCGACTCTGCCAATGGCGCCAGCCTCGTCGTTCGCGCTATGGCCTCAGGTATCCAAACCGCCAAAAAGGTTGACGCATTTCTGAAAGCATAAACGTCGCATTTCTCAAATTATGCAAAATCTTTCTCGCAGATGCCCGTCGTCTGCGAGATTTTTTGTACTTTTGCGGAAAAGAAACGAATTATGGAGCAAAGATATGCATTGTTTTTTGACATCGACGGCACGCTGGTAAGTTTCAAGACCCATGAGATACCACCCTCTACCATCCTTGCCTTGACGCAAGCCAAGGCTAACGGTTCGCGCGTTTATATTGCCACTGGTCGTCCGCCGCTCATCATTACCAATTTGGGTGCCATTGAGCACCTCATCGACGGCTATATCACTACCAACGGTGCCCTTTGTTTTGTTGGTGACGAACTGGTCAGTTGTCAACCTATCGACATGTGCGATGTGATGACCTGTGTGGAGGATTCGAAAGCAAAGGGATACAGCCTTATCATCGTAGGGCGCAAGGATGTGGCTGTGCTTGACCCCAAGGGTGATGTCGATCGTATCTTCCGTCAGATGTTGGCTGTGAGGAACCTCGACAAAGCCTCACCGTTAGACATCGTTCTCCAGCAAGACATCCTGCAACTGACACCCTTTTTTCCTGCTGACTACGAACCTGAGCTGATGGCCCGCTTGTCGCAATGTGTGTCAGGTCGCTGGCATCCTGAGTTTACGGATATCACCGCCAATGGTGCCGACAAAGGAAAAGGTATTCACGCAATGGCTCTTCACGAAGGCTTTGACCCCAGTCGCACCATTGCCTTTGGCGATGGTGGTAACGATACCTCGATGATACTTCAGGCAGGCATCGGCATTGCTATGGGCAACGCCATTGATGAACTCAAGCAACAGGCCGACTACGTGACAACCTCAGTTGACGATGACGGTATTCTTAACGCATTACGGCATTTCCAAGTCATATAGAAAATGAAAGATAATCAGCAAGAGATATTCCCTGTTGTGGATGAACAGGGGACAGTTATAGGCAAGGCAACACGTGGCGAGTGCCATAGTGGTTCGCATCTGCTTCACCCAGTAGTTCATCTGCATGTGTTTAATTCGGCAGGCGACGTGTATCTGCAGAAACGACCAGAATGGAAAGATATCCAACCAGGGAAGTGGGATACGGCTGTGGGCGGACATATTGATTATGGTGAGACGCCAGAGGATGCTTTGCATCGCGAAGTTCGCGAAGAACTGGGCATCACCGCCTTTACACCTCTGTTTATTGGTAAGTATGTGTTCGAAAGTCAGCGTGAACGTGAGCTGGTATATGTACACCGCACAACCTATGATGGGGAGATACGGCCCTCGAAAGACGAACTCGACGGTGGACGATTCTGGACGATGCAGGAGATTCATGAAGCGATGGGGAAGGGAATACTGACACCTAACTTCGAACAAGAGTTTCAGCGGTTCTGTTGATTTATTACAGTAATCTATTCAGAATGACAAAATGTTACTATGAGACGTAAAAAGCACACAAAAAGAAAGCAGAATAACACAATTCTTCTCTCATTGTTTACAAAATGATAGTTAATTAAGGATTTTATGAACAAAAGAACGCATTTTCTTTTGTTTTTCTCTCCTTTTGTATTACCTTTGCAGCCGAATTATAGCATAAGGATGGCAAATGGTTATGATGGACAGCAAAGAGAGACGGAAAATACGTTTTACGAAGATGCATGGTGCAGGCAACGACTACATCTACGTCAACACAATGGAAAATTCCATTGCCAACCCTGCTGCAGCTGCCATCGCCTGGAGTGACCGTCATAAGGGTATTGGAAGCGATGGACTCGTTCTGATTGGAGCATCGCCTATCCCTGAGGCCGACTATAGTATGCGCATCTTCAATGCTGATGGATGTGAGGCAATGATGTGCGGCAATGCATCGCGATGCATAGGAAAATATCTTTATGAAAGAGGGCTGACAACACAAACCAATATAAAATTGCTTACAAATTCTGGTATCAAGACGCTCTACCTCCACGTCGAGAATGACGTGGTGGAGAGCGTCACTGTCGACATGGGGGAACCTCAATTGGAGAACGAAGAACAGTTCATCTCCTCACGCGGCCTCAACCAAGGATTGTTTGTGTCTATGGGCAATCCCCATTACGTCATCTTCACCGATAATGTTGACCAAGTGGGAGAAACGGGACGCATATTAGAGCATCATCCCGCCTTCCCTCAGCGTTGTAATATTGAGTTTGCAACCCCCCTATTGTCCCCCGAGGGGGACA
>JAILFU010000109.1 GCA_024697405.1 Prevotella sp. | reverse complement strand
GCGTCGGTGGCATCCATAAACTGTCCCAGCTCCTCCTGCGGAATCTTCAGCAGTCGCTGCAGCATGCCAGCCACCTGCTCTTTCGATGCACCGCCGTTGCCTGTCAGGGCCATCTTGATTTTCATCGGTGCATATTCGTGGATAGGTACGCTGCGCTCGATGGCGGCGGCGATGGCTACGCCTTGCGCCCGCCCCAGCTTGAGCATCGACTGCACGTTCTTTCCGAAGAAGGGGGCCTCGATGGCCATCTCGTCGGGCAGATAGGACTGGATGATGCCTGTGACACGCTCAAAGATGTGTCCCAGCTTCATATAGGCGTCCTCGAACTTGCGCAGGTCTACAATGCCCATAGTCACCATCTCGGCCTGGCGTCCCATGCGCCTTGCCCCCGGCTGTCCGTCGGTCACGCGCAGCACGCCGTAGCCCATGATGTTTGTTCCCGGGTCAATGCCCAGAATAATCTTTTCCATGCTCCCTTTTTTTGTTCTTGTTTTGGGAAATCTGCTGCAAAGGTAAGCAAAAAAACTCTTTTTCCCCAGAATTATTGATTTTCTTTTGCAATAATTTGGAAAATCCATTTTTTCTCTGTATTTTTGCATGCAAAAATGATGTCATTCAATGGAAGTACAGGAGAAATTCGATAATACCATCAACAAGAGCGATTACAAAATCCTTATTGTCGACGATGTGGTCAGTAATGTGCTGTTGCTGAAAATTCTTCTCAGCAATGAGAAGTTTCAGGTGTGCACGGCCAACTGCGGCGAGATGTGCATTGAGCAGACCAAAGTGGAGCATCCCGACCTGATTCTGCTCGACGTGATGATGCCCGGCATCGATGGTTTCCAGACTGCGGGAATCCTGAAAAAGAATCCTGAGACGTCGAATATTCCCATCATCTTCCTTACTGCCCTTAACAATCCCAGCGACTTGGTGCGCGGATTCCAGGTGGGAGCCAGTGACTTCCTGACAAAGCCCTTTAACAAGGAGGAGCTGCTTGTACGTGTGATGCACCAGATAGAATTGGTGGCCGCCAAGCGTCTCATCGAGAAACAGAATGCCGAGCTGAGGGCCACCATTAGCAACCGCGACAAGATGTATTCTGTCATTGCCCACGACCTACGCTCACCGATGGCCTCCATCCGTATGGTGCTCAATCTCGTGGTCAGCGCCGTGTCGCCCGAAACGGTGGGGCCAGAGCTTTTCGAGCTGTTGGACAAGGCGAATAAGGAGACGGAGGATGTGCACGACCTGCTTGACAACCTGCTGAAATGGACGAAAAGCCAGACGGGACGCCTGAATGTGGTGACACAGGATTTAGACCTGGACGACATCATCCCCGGCGTGGTGGAAATCTTTGAGATGATTGCCACGACGAAACGAATCAAGCTGCAGTATATGGGATGTGGTTCTGTAGTGGTACGTGGCGACAATGACATGCTGAAGACCGTGGTGCGCAATTTCATGTCGAATGCCGTCAAGTTCAGTCCGGAAGGCAGCTCCATTGAGATCAGTGTCAAGCGGGACGGCGACTTTGCAAGAGTCAGTGTGCGCGACCATGGCATCGGCATCTCGCCAGAACGGCTGGCGGGCATCTTCCACAAAGGGGAGACCACCTACGGCACCGGCGGTGAGGAAGGTTCCGGCCTGGGCTTGCAGCTTTGTGCCGACTTTGCCCGCAAGAATGGCGGCGACGTAGAGGTGGAGTCCGTCGTTGGCGAGGGTTCCACGTTCAGTTTGCTTATTCCGTTGAAGAAAGACTAGACAGCTTCCGTTTCTTCCACCTTTGAGGAAAGGCCCGCTGCTTTTTTTATCTTCCACCCGATGGCGGCCATGAGTATGGTCATCAGCGGGCTGAGCAGGTTGAAGAAGCAGTAAGGCAGATAGGTCAGCGTGGGTATGCCGAGCACGGTGGACTGCGTCATGCCGCAGGTGTTCCACGGTATCAGCACCGACGTCACTGTGGCTGCGTCTTCTGTTGTGCGGCTCAGCAGTCTTGACTCGTAGCCCTGTTCCTTATATACATCTTTATATATATCGGCAGTCAGGACGATGGAGATGAACTGGTCGCCAGTGGTGATGTTCAGGAAGATGCCAGTTCCTACTGTCGATGACACCAGGCCGACCCTGTTGTGGATGAAACGGACGATGGTCTTTGTGATACTTTCTATCATGCCGCTGGCCACCATGGCGGCTCCGAAGCACATGGCGCAGAGGATGAGCCAGATGGTGTTGAGCATGCCGGCCATGCCGCTGGTGGAGATCAGCTCGTTGAGCTGGGCATAGCCCGTGTCTACTGCCGTCGCTCCATAGTAGGCTACGGCCAGGCCCCGGGTGAGTGCCCCAACCGATGACGGCTCTCCGGCAATCTCGCAGAGGATGTGCGGTTGCAGGGTCAAGGCCACGATGCCCGCCATGACTGACGAGGAGAACAGCACGATGAGCGACGGCACGCGGCGGGCTATCAGCAGCGCCGTCAGCAGTGGTACCAGCAGCGTCCACAGCGAGATGTTGAAAGTGTTGGCCAGCCCCTCGGTGTATTCGCCCACTTGCAGTTCCGTCTCCGGGCTGCCGCCCCATCCCGCAATGAAGAAGATTATTGCGGTGATGAGGAAGGTGGGGCCTGTGGTAAGCATCATGTAGCGTATGTGCACAAAGAGGTCTGTGCCCGTGGCCGACGATGCCAGAATGGTCGTGTCGCTCAGCGGCGACATCTTGTCGCCGAAATAGGCCCCTGAGATGATGGCGCCTGCCGTCCACGCCTCAGAGATGCCCAGGGCATGGCCGATGCCCAGCAGGGCTACGCCGATGGTGGCCACGGTAGTCCATGAGCTGCCTGAGAGCAGCGACACCAGGGCACAGATGACGCAGGCTGATACGAGGAAGAACTGCGGCGACATCATCTGCACTCCATAATAGATTAATGTGGGGACGATGCCGCTGATCATCCACGAGCCCGCCAGCATGCCTACGCAGAGCAGGATGAGCAGAGTGATGCTCACCTCGCCTATGGTCTTTTTGATTTGCTTCTCGAACACCTTCCACGGCACCCGGTAGACCGTCATCGACAGGCTCACACACACTGCCATGCCCATGAGTAGGGCTATCTGGCTGCCGCCGCTCAGCGAGTCGCTTCCAAAGAGTGAGATGGCCACGGCCAGGAACCCGATGAGCACGACAACGGGGATGATGGCTATCAGCGGATGAGGCTTAGTCTGCATGTGCTGGTGTGTCAGTTTTTTGTTGGTTTTATCTCACGGTGATGTGGAAACAAGGTTCCAGCACCTCGTATTTCACGTAGCAGCGTCCTTCCTCCCGCAGGTCGCGCAGCACTTCGCTGAGCACGAACTTTAGTTTGTCGCCGGGTATTTCGCGAGCCGGGTTGACGGGCTTGTAGACATTGTAGTTGATGTCGAAGGTGGTGCCGTAGAGGTGGCACGACTGCTCGGTGGCATTCTTGTTCCTCTGGCGCAGACGGGCCACATCCTGCTCTGTACGCAACACGCTGCTCACCACCATGAGGTGCAGCGGCAGTCCCTTCACCTGCAGGCTGTCGAGGAACGTGCGGCCAATGTCCTGCAGCAGGATGGCGGCGCGCGGCACCAGATAGGGTATGCTGGCGTCGAGGTGCGCCACGGCGTAGTAGGGAGAGGAACCCATGAACACCACTTCGTCTTTCCGCTCTTCGGCGTCGGCACGGTTCTTCACCGGAGAGACGCCCCACTGTTGTGCGGCCTTTATCTGCACGTGGTTGCTGTCGGGGAAAGTCTTTGCATAGCCGGGAACGCTCAGGATGGGGTGGGGGCGGTCGCCGTCTTTCAG
>JAILFU010000081.1 GCA_024697405.1 Prevotella sp. | reverse complement strand
CTCTTCGGCGTCGGCACGGTTCTTCACCGGAGAGACGCCCCACTGTTGTGCGGCCTTTATCTGCACGTGGTTGCTGTCGGGGAAAGTCTTTGCATAGCCGGGAACGCTCAGGATGGGGTGGGGGCGGTCGCCGTCTTTCAGAAACGCGGTATGCACGTGTGCATCTGCCTTGGCAACGATATCGGCGGGGTCGGCTTTTTCTTCGACGACGGCAGGCTTCACTTTTTCTTCGACGACAGCAGGCTTCGTCTTTTCTTCGACGACAGCTGTCTCTGTTGTGAGTGAGTCGCCCTGCGCCTGGGGAGCATCCTTTTCCGCAATGCCAGGGAAGACGCAGCGCACCAAGGCTAGTATCAGCACCGTAATGCCGAAAGTCTGGAGGTACTGGTGTTTTATTCGTCGTGTTGCCATAACCGGCTGCAAAGGTACAAATAAGTGAGCGAAAAGCAAAAAGAAAAATGATTTATTTTGGCAACAATATGGCAGTTGACCTAAGAATTCTTCTCCGGCTACCGCCTGAGAGCATGTCCGCAAGTCGGGAATGCGCCATGCGGAAAAGTAAATTCAGGTCAACTGCTATATTGTAACCTTGTTTTTTGGCGCTACACGCGCTACTTTGACGATTAACTTGCTGGCATGCAGACCGTTGTCTGTAGCTACAAGACTGTTTTTGGTGCTACTTTTGTAGCTACAGAAGAGCCGATGACGATGAATTTCCAAGCGGCGTTCGTGTTTTTCCAAACGGCGTTCGTATTTTTCAAAATAGCGTTCGTGTTTTTTCAAACGGCGTTAGTATTTTTTCAAACGGCGTTAGTATTTTTCAAAATAGCGTTAGTATTTTCCCAAACGGCGGCAGTATTTTTTCAAACGCCGGCAGTATACGCCAGTAGCTACAGGAGTAGCGCGAAAAAGAGTGTTGTAGCTACAGACAAATAATTGTTAATCAGTTTGTTTAGTGAAAAAGTAGCTCGAGTAGCGCCACTTTTTCGCGCGCAATAACGCGCGTGAGAGAGAAGTTTGCCTGCGGCACTACGAATAACACCCGTGTATTCTGCTTGCCGAGCTATTCCCGCTAGCGTGCTTACCGTAGGCTTTCGCTCGATGATGAATGAAACGTGAACGGGTCGTGAACGAAACGTCTTTCGGCCAGTCTTCCCATGTAGGGGAGGTGAGCGGCTGCGCCAGTTTCGCGCCATTCGTTTCTCGTGATAACCTTTCGTGCCTCGCCTGCGTAAACATTTGTGAAAAGGCGGTTAAGAAATTGTAATATGCTTGCGGGAATCAGGAAAAAGTAGTACTTTTGCACTTTGGTAAAAATGTAGGATGTAGATATGGGACTATTTGGACTGTTTAGCAGGAAGAAGAAAGAAACGCTTGACAAAGGCTTAGAGAAGACAAAAACCAGCGTGTTTGCCAAGCTGACACGTGCCGTGGCCGGCAAGTCGAAAGTTGACGACGATGTGCTCGACAACTTGGAGGAGGTGCTCATCACCAGCGATGTGGGTGTTGACACCACGCTGAAAATCATCAAACGCATTGAGGAGCGCGTGGCTCGTGACAAATACGTGTCGACATCCGAGCTGAATGGCGTGCTTCGCGATGAGATAGCCTCATTGCTGGCAGAAAACAATTCGGCCGACGCGGGAAACTGGGACTTGCCCGTTGACCATAAGCCATACGTCATCCTGGTGGTGGGCGTGAACGGCGTGGGCAAGACCACCACCATCGGCAAGCTGGCCTGGCAGTTCAAGCAGGCTGGCAAGAAGGTGTATATCGGTGCCGCCGACACCTTCCGCGCCGCCGCCGTGGAGCAGATATGCATCTGGGGCGAGCGTGTGGGCGTGCCGGTGGTGAAGCAGCAGATGGGCAGCGACCCTGCCTCGGTGGCTTTCGACACGCTGCAGAGCGCCAAGGCCAACGATGCTGACGTGGTGCTGATTGACACGGCAGGCCGTCTGCACAACAAGGTGGGCCTGATGAACGAGCTGAAGAAAATCAAGGAGGTAATGAAGAAGGTGCTGCCCGACGCTCCCGACGAGGTGATGCTTGTTCTCGACGGCTCCACAGGCCAGAACGCCTTTGAGCAGGCCCGACAGTTCTCGGCCGTGACGCAGATTACCTCGCTGGCCATCACCAAGCTCGACGGCACGGCCAAGGGCGGTGTGGTGATAGGCATCAGCGACCAGCTGAAGGTGCCGGTGAAATACATCGGACTGGGCGAGGGCATGGAAGACCTGCAGCTGTTCGACCGACGGGAATTTGTAGATTCGCTGTTCGCCTAAGTCCCTGACTCAGGGGGCTGAACAAGCCAGATCTTATCCTATTAACATACATGAAAGAAAAAAGAGACACATACACCTGTTCAGACCCTCAACCTCCTGGCTCAGGGGGCAAGGGAAAGACCGTTGACTTTGTCTCACTCGGCTGCTCCAAGAATCTCGTTGACAGTGAGATGCTGATGGGGCTGATGGAGGCTAACGGCTATCGGTGTACGCACGATAGCGATGACCCCCACGGAGAAATAGTGGTCGTCAATACCTGTGGCTTCATCAACGACGCGAAGGAGGAAAGCATCTACACCATCCTGGAGTTTGCACAGGCCAAGACCGAGGGGCGCATTGAGCGGCTCTACGTCATGGGGTGTCTCTCGGAGCGCTATCTGGCTGACTTGGAAAAGGAGATTCCCGAGGTGGACGGGTGGTACGGGAAGTTCAACTACCGGAAGCTGCTGTCTGATTTAAATGAGGAATCTTCGTTTAACAAAGATTCTTCATTCAGAAAACTCACCACTCCCCGCCACTATGCCTACCTGAAGATTAGCGAGGGATGCAACCGCGACTGCGCCTACTGCGCCATTCCGCTCATCACGGGACGCCATCAGAGCCGCCCGATGGACGAGATACTCGACGAGGTGCGCTGGCTGGTGGGGCAGGGCGTGAAGGAACTGCAGGTCATCGGCCAGGAGCTGACCTACTATGGCCTTGACCTCTACGGTGAGCGGCGCATCGCCCAGCTGGTGGAGCAGATGGCCGGGATAGCGGGCGTGGAATGGATTAGGCTGCACTATGCCTATCCCACCCATTTCCCATGGGAGCTGACCCGGGTGATGCGTGAACATGACAACGTGTGCAACTATCTGGATGTGGCCCTGCAGCACATCAGCGACCCTGTGCTCAGCCGCATGCACCGCCATGTCACGAAGGAGGAGACCATCCGTTTCATCGAGCGTCTGCGCCGCGAGGTGCCCGGCATCTGTCTGCGGACAACGCTGATGGTGGGCTTCCCTGGTGAGACGGAAGAAGACTTCCAGGAGCTGCTCGACTTCGTCAGGTGGGCCCGCTTCGAGCGTATGGGCGCCTTTGCCTATAGCGAGGAAGACGGCACCTATGCCGCCCAGCATTATGAGGACGACGTGCCCGAGGAAGTGAAGGAGCGCCGCCTGTCGAAGCTGATGCGCCTGCAGCAGGACATCAGCGCGGAGCTGGAGGGCGCCAAGGTGGGGCAGGTGCTGAAGGTCATCATCGACCGCAGGGAAGGCGACTACTATGTAGGGCGGACAGAATACTGTTCGCCAGAGGTCGACCCCGAGGTGCTCATCCCCTGCACGGAAGGGACGCTCATGCCGGGGCAGTTTTATCAGACAAGAATAACGGGGGCCGAGGAATTCGACCTCTACGGAGAAATAGTGGAATCATGAACAATAAGGAATTTATAGCCGAGCTGGCCAGGCAGAACTCTATGAAGGCGGCAGACGTGCAGCAGATGATGAACACGCTGATTGAAGCCATGGGCGAGAGCTTTCAGGAGGGTGATGCCGTCGTGCTGCAGAATTTCGGCTCCTTCGAGGTGAAGAAGAAGCAGGAACGCCTGATTGTGAATCCTGTGACAGGACAGCGGATGCTGGTGCCACCGAAGCTTACACTCGCATTCAGGCCTAACCCGACGACCAAAGACAAAATAAAGAACGGAGGAGAGAGCAATGGGTAGAGTCTATTTAAATGAGCTGGCCGGCCTGCTGGCAGAGAGACACGGGGTAGACCGCCGTACTGCCTACCACTTCGTGAGTTCCATCGTGGGCATCATCCAGAAGGGGCTGGAGAAGGACCGCCTGGTGAAAATCAAGGGGCTGGGCACTTTCAAGATCATCGACGTGGACGCCCGGGAAAGTGTGAATGTGAACACGGGCGAGCGCCTTGTGATAGAAGGCCATCCGAAGCTCACGTTCCTGCCCGACGTGTCGATGAAGGATCTGGTGAACAAGCCTTTCTCAGTCTTCGAGACGGTGGTGCTCAACGAGGGGGTGTCCTTCGACGATATTCCGGCCGACGATGGAGAGGATGCGGCAGAGGCAAGCGAACCTGTCTCCCCGGAAAAAACTGCTGACGTGGAGGAGCCGGAAATCCCGGAAATCCCGGAGGTACCGGAAATTCCGGAGAATCCGGAAAATCCGGAAATTCCGGATATTCCGGAAAATCCAGATATTCCGGAAAATCCAGAAATTCAGGAGGAGCTGGAACCCCTGGAAATCCAAGAGGAGCCGGAATCGTCGGTTGCTGAGGAAGAGGCGGTTCCTTTCGTCACGATTCCCGAAGAGCATGATGACGTTTCTCCGGCAGCGCCTGAAGAACCCTTAGAACCGGCTGAACCAGCTGAACCGGCTGATCCCTTAGAGCCTGCTGTGCCCTTAGAGCCTGCTGTGCCTACTGAATCGGTAGAATCTGCTGAAAAGGCTGAACCGGAAGAACCGTTAAAACCTGCAGAACCAGCTATGCTGGCTTCGCCGGTTGCTCAGTTTGAAGAGGAGGAGGAATATGACGACGTAGAACGGTCATCGTCAAGAAAAAGCTATCTGCTGTGGACTATCTGCTCGCTGCTGTTGCTGGCCGCAGGTTTCGCCGCTGGTTATTTTGTAGGACGCAAAATGACATCACCCATTGTGGTGGAAGTGATTGGCACGGATACCACGGAGCCTGCTGCGAAGGGACCAGACACAGAGACCGTGAAGCCTGCCGCTGAGCAGACAAACACAATGGCCGCAGCGCCGGCGGCAGAGGAAGCGAAGGAGCCGGAGACCACAACACAGAATGCCCCCCAGCCGGCAGCTGCCGAGACCCAAAGCGGCGTGCCCGTGTGGGAGAAATACAACGACATGGATCCGCGTACCCGCAATGGATATTATTATATTGTGGGCTTTGACCGCATAGAGAAGGCTCGTGAAGGCGACAATTCAAGCCGCATTGCCAAGCGCGTGTTCGGCGCGGCGGAGATGGCTTGCTACATTGAAGTCTATAATGGCATCGACGGCGCTACCGTGCTGGAGAAAGACGCAGAGATCAAGGTGCCGAAGATAGAATCGAAGAAATCGGTCAGAAGAAGACTGCAACAACAAAACAAATAAACATACAATCATGGCAGAGAATATTGACATTCGTGAACTGAACATCAGAATAGAGCAGCAGAGCTCTTTCATCACCAACCTGACGACAGGTATGGATCGTGTCATCGTGGGACAGAAGCATCTGGTGGACTCGCTGCTCATCGGTTTGCTCAGTGACGGCAACATCCTCCTGGAGGGTGTGCCCGGACTGGCCAAGACACTGGCTATCAACACACTGGCAAAACTCATCGACGCCAGCTTCAGCCGCATACAGTTTACCCCCGACCTGCTTCCTGCCGACGTGACAGGAACAATGATTTATTCGCAGAAGGACGAGAAATTCCTTGTGAAAAAAGGCCCCGTGTTTGCCAACTTCGTGCTGGCCGACGAAATTAACCGTGCGCCGGCCAAAGTGCAGAGCGCCCTGTTGGAAGCCATGCAGGAGAAGCAGGTGACCATAGGCAGCGACACGTTCAGCCTGCCCAGCCCCTTCCTCGTCATGGCCACGCAGAACCCCATTGAGCAGGAAGGCACCTATCCGCTGCCCGAGGCCCAGGTAGACCGTTTCATGCTGAAGGTGGTCATCGACTATCCATCCATCGAGGAGGAGAAGAAGATCATCCGCGAGAACATTGCCAGCGAGGGGCTGCCGCAGGTGAGGCCCGTCACCACGGTTGACGACATCCTGCGTGCCCGCAAGGTGGTGAACGAGGTGTACCTCGACGAGAAGATTGAGCAGTATGTGGCCGACATCGTCTTTGCTACCCGCTATCCTGAGCGCTACGGGCTGAAGGAGCTGAAGGACATGATAGCCTTTGGCGGCTCGCCGCGTGCCAGCATCAATTTGGCCAAGGCAGCCCGTGCCTACGCCTTCATCAAGCGCCGCGGCTATGTGGTGCCGGAGGATGTGCGTGCCATCGCCCATGATGTGATGCGCCATCGTATTGGTCTTACCTACGAGGCAGAAGCCTCGAATGTGACCAGCGAGGAGATTATCAGCAAAATCATCAATAAGGTGGAAGTGCCTTAAGGAGAGCGTGAGAAGTGACGAATTTGCTACCGCACCATGGAGACGTCTGAGATACTAAAGAAAGTCAGGAAGATTGAGATCAAGACGCGCGGTCTGAGCTCAAACATCTTCGCGGGCCAGTACCACACGGCCTTCAAGGGTCGCGGTATGGCCTTCTCGGAGGTGCGTGAGTATCAGTATGGCGACGATGTGCGTGACATCGACTGGAATGTCACGGCCCGTTTCAACCGTCCCTACGTGAAGGTGTTTGAAGAGGAGCGCGAGCTGACGGTGATGCTGCTCATCGACGTCAGCGGCTCGCTGGACTTCGGCACCCGTCAACAGATGAAGCGCGACATGGCCGTGGAGATTGCTGCCACGCTGGCTTTCTCAGCCATCGAGAACAACGACAAGATAGGCGTGGTGTTCTTCTCTGACAAGATAGAGAAATACATCCCTCCGAAGAAAGGCCGGAAGCACATCCTCTACATCATCCGAGAGATGCTGGACTTCCACCCGGAGAGCCTGCGCACCGACGTGGGGGCTGCCTTGGAGTTTCTCACCAGCGTGTCGAAGCGCCGCTGCACGGCCTTCGTGCTAAGCGACTTCTACGTGCGCCAGAACTTCCAGCAGCAGCTCACCATTGCCAACCGCAAGCACGACGTGTGTGCCATCCAGGTCTACGACCGCCGGGCCATGGAGCTGCCCAACATCGGACTGATGAAAGTGGTGGATGCAGAGACGGGCTTTGAGCAGTATGTCGACACGAGCAGCCGCTCGGTGAGAGAGTCATATAAGCTGTATTGGACAAACCGCCAGCGCACATTGAAAGAGACATTTGCGAAGAGCGGCGTAGACACGGTGAGCATAGCCACGGACGACGACTATGTGAAGCAACTGCTGCTGCTGTTCAACCGCAGAACGAGATAGGAGTTATTAACAGTTAGGAAGGTGAAAAGGTCTTTACATAAGCACACTGTACGGATGATAATATGCTTGTCGTTTGTCATCTGTTATTTGTCGTATAGCCAGGCGCTGGCACAGCGGGTGGAGTCGAAAATCAGCTCTGTGGAGATGCTGGTGGGCGAGCAGGTGGCCATCACCGTGACTGCACATGCGAAGGATACGGCACGGGTGGATTTCCCCAGAAGCCTGCTGGTGCCCAATGGCATAGAGGTGCTGGAAGCCATCGAGGAAGAACCTGTCAGCGAGGGCGACGGCATGGTGAGCCGCAGGTGCAACTACATCCTCACGTCGTTCACCGATACCGTCTATCCCCTTCCGCCCATCCCCGTCAGGATCAGCGGAAAGGAGTATCCCACGAAGCAGCTGGCCTTGCAGGTCCTGACCGTCGACGTGGACACGACGAACTTTGAGAAGTACTACGGCCCGAAGGAAGTGCAGGAACTGCCGATGAGCTGGACTGACGACGAGTGGGGGAAGGCCTTCTGGCTGAGCTTCCTCATGGTGGTCCTGCTCCTGCTTGGCATCTGGCTGGTGGGCCGCCTGAAGAGCAACAAGCCCATCATTGCCCGCATCCGCATCATCAAGCATGTGCCTCCTCACCAGAAAGCCATGAAGGCCATCGACGAAATCAAGGCTGACAGGATGGTGACGGCGGAGAATCCGAAAGAATACTATACCCGCCTGACCGACACGTTGCGCCAGTACATCAACGAGCGCTACGGCTTCAACGCCATGGAGATGACGAGCAGCGAGATTATCGAGCGGCTGATGAATACCGACGACCCGAAGTCGCTCGACGAGCTGCGCCAGCTCTTCATCACTGCCGACCTGGTGAAGTTTGCCAAGTACTCCACGCTCATCAACGAGAACGACGCCAACCTGGTGAGTGCTATCGACTTCATCAACCAGACGAAGCAGGAGGGCGTTCCCACAGAGGAGATCGTGAAGCCTGAGCTGACCACCGAGCAGGTGCAGACCCGTAAGCTGCGCAAGGTGCTCATCGCTGCCATCGCCGTGATTGCCGTCGCTGTGGTGGGGCTGCTGGCCTATATAGGATGGTTTATGTACGACTTGCTTTTATATTAAGTTATGTTCGACGTAGAATTTGCAAATAAAGAATACCTGTTCCTGCTGCTGCTCATCATACCTTATATATTATGGTATGTGATGTTCCGCAAGAAGACGGAGCCGACCATCCGCATGGCCGACACCCACTCCCTGCAGCGTGCCCAGCGGACATGGAGGGTGAGGCTGATGCCGCTGCAGGCTGTGCTGCGGGTGCTGGCGTTCACCCTGCTGGTGTTGGCTATGGCTCGTCCGCAGACCCATAATTCCTGGGAGGAGGAGACGATAGAAGGCATCGACATCATGCTGGCCATGGACGTGTCGTCGTCGATGCTCTCGCAGGACATTGAGCCAAACCGCATAGAGGCGGCCATGAAGGTGGCGGCAGAGTTCATCAGCGACCGCCAGAACGACAATATCGGCCTGACCGTCTTTGCCGGTGAGGCCTTCACCCAGTGCCCCATGACCATCGACCACTCGTCGCTGCTCGCCCTGCTGCAGCAGTCGGGCAAATACGTGGGAAGCGGAGCCATCATCGACATGACAGCCATCGGCATGGGACTCACCAATGCCGTCAGCCGCCTGAAGGACTCGAAGGCCAAGAGCCGGGTGGTCATCCTGCTGACCGACGGCAGCAATAACTATGGCGAGATATCCCCCCTGACCGCTGCCGACATGGCACGCTCTCTGGGAATACGCATCTATACCATCGGCGTGGGGGCCGACGGCTCGTCGCTGCGTCCTGTCACCATCGGCGGAATCACGCAGCAGCTGATGCTGCCCAACGATATCGACGAGGAGACGCTGACCAAGATTGCCAAGACCACGAACGGCCGATATTACCGTGCCGCCAGTGCCGAGGAGCTCCGACAGATATACGGCGACATTGACAAGCTGGAGAAGTCGAAGCTCGACGTGCAGCGCTACAGCAAGGTGCATGATGTCTATCAGTACCTGGTGCTGGGGGCCATCATTGCCCTGCTGCTGGAGATACTGCTCAGAATCACCGTGTTTAGGAGAATACCCTAGGCGCCTTGCCAGAGTATAGTTTATCGTGAATAGTGAAAAGTGAAAAATGTTCAGATTTGAAGACCCGGAATATCTCTATCTGCTGGCGGTAGTAGCCGTGTTGGCACTCATCCGCTGGCTTACCTACCGCAACCAGAAAAAGCGGCTGCGCAAATTCGGCGACCCTGACCTGATGCGTCAGCTCATGCCGCTCTATTCCAAGTGGAGGCCTGGTGTGAAATTCTGGCTGCTGGAGGGTGCGCTGGCTCTGCTCATCGTGATGATGGCCCGTCCGCAGTTCGGCAAGAGCATCAGCCAGAAGCAGAAGGCTGGCATTGAGGCCATCATCGCCATCGACGTGAGTAACTCCATGCGGGCTGAAGACAAGGCCAGCGACGGCGAGCTGAGCCGGATGGAGCGGGCTAAGATGATAGTAACCAAGCTGATAGACAAGTTCACCAACGACAAGGTGGGCTTGGTGGTGTTTGCCGGCGACGCCTTCATCCAGCTTCCCATCACCAATGATTTCGTGTCGGCGAAGATGTTCCTCAACAGCATCGACCCCTCCATGATACGAAACCAGGGCACCGACATCGCCGCCGCCATCCGCACTTCCAGCATCTGCTTCACCCAGCGGGAGCATGTGGGCAAGGCCATCATCGTCATTACCGACGGCGAGGACCATGAGGGCGAGGCCGTGGAGGCTGCGAAGAAGGCCCATGAAGAAGAGGGGCGCAATGTCTATGTCCTGGGCGTCGGCTCTCCCAAGGGCGCGCTGGTGCCCGATCCCGGCGGTCACGGCTACATGATAGACAATACGGGCCAGCAGGTGATGTCGCGCCTCAACGAGCAGATGTGTGCCGAGGTGGCCCAGGCCGGGGGCGGAGCCTATATCCATGTGGAGAACAATGCTACGGCGCAGAAGCAGCTGGAGGAAGCCCTCGACAAGCTGGAGAAGGCCGAGTCCACACAGTACAGCGATTTCGACGAGCAGTTCCAGGCCGTGGGCATCATTGTCCTGCTGCTGCTCATATTGGAAATATGTATCCTGGACCGTCAGAATCCAAGGCTCAGGAAACTAAAACTCTTTAAGCGATGAAACGGAAGTATGTCATATCGTTGTTGGTGGCACTCCTCGTGTCTTCTGTCGTCGGTGCCCAAAACGTGAAGGAGGTGCGCCGCTATGTGAAGCGGGGCAACAAGATGATGCACACTGGCCAGCGTGACAAAGCCTACGAGCAGTATCGCAAGGCCTTCGAGCTGGATAGTGCCAACACGCTAGTCTGCTACAATATGGGGACGTCGATGTATCCCGAGGAATGGAAAATCATGAAGCAGGATGCCAAGCGCGACTCAGTGATGACCGGCTTGTTCCAGCATGCGGGCGACCCCCATGCCCAGGACAATCCGCTGCGCCGCTCGATGGCTTTCCATAATCTGGGCGTGATGCACCAGATAAGGGCCAACCAGAGCGGCGAAGACCAGCAGAAATACCAGCAGCTGCAGCAGGCCATAGAATACTACAAGCAGGCGCTCCGCAATAATCCGCAGGATGACGAGGCACGCTATAATCTGGTGCTCTGCCAGCGGCAGCTGCCAAAGGGCAATGGCCAGGGCCAGCAGAATCCTGAAGGCGACAAGCAGCAGGAGCAGCAAGACAAGCAAGAGCAACAGCAGCAACAGCAACAACAGCAGCAGCAACAGCAGGAGCAGCCGCCCCAACAGCAGGAGCAGCAGAACCAGGAGTGGATAGAGCAGATGCTGAATGCTGCTGAGCAGCGGGAGAAGCAGACCCGCCGCCGCCTCGACGAGAAGCAGCAGGGACAGCCGCAGCGCAGACAGAATGAGAAGAACTGGTAAAACCCCTCCTAGCCTCCCCGAAGGGGAGGAATTCTCCCCTCCCTTGGGGAGGTGAAGGGGGTGGCCAATACCAAATTGTAAATGATAGAGGGTTTGTAGTGACAAGATAATGGATACGATAGAGAGATTTACGGAAGTGAGGAAGATGTGGATGGTGAAGGTGCTGCTGGCACTTCTCACCGCTCAGCTGTCGTTCATCACTTCTTCGGCGCAGAATTATACACTTACCGGCGAGGTGGAGCCAGTGGTACATGTAGGCGACAACTTCAAGCTGCGCTATGTGCTCAATACCACCGATGCCCGCAACTTCACGCTGGGCAGCATTCCCGATGCCTTTGATGTGCTCATCGGCCCCAACCAGTCTACCAGCATCAGCACCGTCATTGTGAACGGTGACAGGAAAACCACCCAGACCCTCACGCTGACCTACGTGCTCTCTGCCAACAAGACGGGAAAGTTCACCATACCCGCCGCCAGCGTCGTCGCTGCCGGACAGACCGTGAAGTCGCAGCCTCTCACCGTGCAGGTCATTCCCGGCAACGAAGCGAAGGCCGGGCATGCCCAGCCGTCGGCGGCCGACTTTTTCGTGATGGCTGTGGCTTCGAAGAAGCATGTGTCGGAGTATGAGCCGTTCCTGCTGACCTACAAGGTGTGCTGGCATCCCGATTTGCGTGTCGTCAATCTCGACGACATCAACCTTGAGCTCCAGGGCGTCTATATGCAGCCTTATAACGACACACAGCAGAAGAGCCAGAAGGTGGAGACCATCAACGGGCGTGTGCTCGTCACCGTCGACTGGAAGCAGTATGTCGTCTATCCCCAGAAAGCAGGAAAGCTGCATATTCCCAGCATGAAAATGACTGGATACATGAGGGAGGATGTGCGCTACGACCCCTTCGACCCGTTCACCATGGGCTACCGGGAGGTACCTAAGCCACTCACCACGCCAGCCCTCGACATTCAGGTCGACGAGCTGGCCGACAAGCCTGCCGGGTTCTCCGGTGGGGTGGGGCGCTTCTCCATCAGCGCCTCCCTCGACAAGGACGAAGTGAAAGAGAACACACCCGTCACGCTCTCCGTGAAAGTGGAGGGCCGTGGCAACCTGAATATGCTGAAGGAACCGACGGTGGCGTTCCCCCGTGGCTTCGACACCTACGACACGAAGCAGAACGAGAGCTTCCAGCTGACCTCCGAAGGACTGAACGGCAGCGTGAACTACGAGTTCGTGGCCGTCCCCCAGCGGAAGGGCTCGTTTGTCATACCTCCTGCCATGCTAGTCTATTATGACACCGAGCACCGTTCCTATCAGACCATCCAGACCGATTCCTTCCGTCTGAATGTGCTGAAGGGCGACGGGACGAGCAGCGCCGTGCACGACTATTCGGCCTCTGTCGCCGGGCGAGAAGGCGACATCCGTGCCATCAAGACCGGCGTCGAGCGTCCCCATCATGGGCAGGCCTTCTTCGCCTCACCCCTCTATTTCGCGCTCATGGCCATCATCCTGGCCTTGGCGATAGTGCTCTTTGCCGTCCTTCGCTATCGTGCCAACGGCCAGAGCGACGTGGCAAAGGCGAAAGGCCGCCGGGCCAACAAGGTCGCTGTGCGCAAGCTGCGCAAGGCTTCCAAGCTGATGAAGGAGAACAAGCCGGGCGAGTTCTACGACGAGACCCTGCGTGCCCTGTGGGGTTATGTGGGCGACAAGCTCAACATTCCCGTCAGCCGCCTCTCCCGCGAGAATATCAGTCAGCAGCTGCTGGAGCGCGGCGTTTCCGCCGACATCACGGCCAAGTTCATCGAGGCCATCGACGAGTGCGAGTTCGTGCGCTATGCTCCTGGCGACCCCCAAGGAAATATGAACAAGGTTTACGAGAAATCCATTACCGCCATCGAACAGATAGAAAGCGTGAAGAAGAAAGTGAAGAGCTCAATGTCTCATTCTCTCATTTTCTCATTCTCTCATTTTCTCATTATCTCATTATCTCAATTTCTCATTTTCTCATTCAGCCCCGCAGGGGCGCAGACCAAGGTGCAGGCCGACGAGGCATATAGCCAAGAGGAGTACGAGCAGGCCATAGAGATTTACAACACCTTGCTCAAGAAAGGAGGCAGCGCCGAGGTGTACTATAATCTGGGCAACGCCTACTATCGCCTCGACAGTCTGCCCCAGGCCATCCTCTGCTACGAGCGGGCGCTGCGCCTGCAGCCCGGCGACGACGATGCCCGCTTCAATCTTCAGCTGGCCCGCTCAAAGACCGTCGACAAGATAGCTCCCGAGCGTGAGATGTTCTTCGTGACGTGGTATCACACCTTGGTCAACATCTTGAGTGTCAACACATGGGCCTGGCTGTCGCTCGTGGCGCTGGCGCTGGGCTGTGGGCTGATGCTAGTCTGGTACTTCTCAGCCGAAGAGCGAGTGCGCCGCATGACGTTCTTCTCCTCCCTGGCCATGCTCGCCCTCTTCCTGCTGGGCTGCCTCTTCGCCTGGCAGCAGAAGAAGTCGCTTTCGTCCACCGATGCCGCCATCGTCATGAGCGAGAGTGTCGGCGTGAAGAACATACCTTCTGACGAAGGCTCCGTAGAGTTCACCATACATGCCGGCACAAAGGTGGCGGTCACCGATGCCACCATGAGCCAGTGGACACAGATCCGGCTGCCCGACGGACGAGAAGGATGGGTGGAGGCCGGAAACATTGAAAATATTTGACCCCTCCTGACCTCCCCGAAGGGGAGGAATTTTACCCCTCCTGGCCTCCCCGAAGGGGAGGAATTCTACCCCTCCTAGCCTCCCCGAAGGGGAGGAATGATAGGAAGAGGAATGGGGAGGAAGGTATGGCACCAGCCAAATTATAAAATAGTCAAATCGTAAATAAATTGTAAATTGTAAATCGTCAAATTGTAGATACTTTTGGATTGGATAGATATTGACAAGCAATGGCTGTTAGCCCTGAATGGCAGCGACTCGGTGTTTCTCGATTCGCTGGTGAAGACCTTGACCACCGCAGTCACTTGGATTCCCCTCTATGCTGCCCTGCTCTATGTCGTGATAAAAAACTGCGACAACGCGAGGAGGGTGCTGCTCATCGTGGGGTGTGCCCTGCTGTGCGTCTTCCTGGCAGGCAGCATCGACGACATGATGGTGAAGCCCCTGGTGGCCCGCTGGCGTCCCACACGCGACCCTGAGATAGGCATCCTTGTGGACATCGTCGACAACTACCGTGGTGGCCGCTTCGGCTTCTTCTCAGCCCATGCCTCCAACACGTTCAGCCTGGCCGTTTTCTTCACCTTGCTCATCCGCAGCCGACTGCTCAGCGTGGCATTGGTGCTGTGGTCGCTGGTCAACTGCTGGACGCGTCTCTATCTGGGCGTGCACTTCCCTGGCGACATCCTCGTAGGCCTGCTATGGGGCGGCCTCGTGGGGACAGGCGTCTGGCTGCTGTATCAGAAAATGGAGAACCGTGTTGGCACTCCCATGAATTATATCTCTACACAATACACGAGGACAGGCTTCCAGCATGAGCACATCGACGTGGTTCTCACCGTGATGGCTTTCACCTTGGTTTATGCCATCGTCAGGGCCTGCCTCTCACTCTATGCATAGACCGACGATGAATGCCCGACAACTATCTATCAGCGATTTCAGCTACAACCTTCCTGAGGAACGCATTGCCAAGTTCCCCGTCACTCCCCGCGACCACTCCAAGCTGCTGGTCTACAAGGGGGGGCAGACGGCCGACGACTATTTCTACAACCTTGCCGACCACCTTCCGCAGGGCGAGCTGATGGTTTTCAACAACACGAAGGTCATCCATGCCCGTATGCTCTTCCACAAGGCTACAGGGGCGCTCATCGAGATCTTCCTGCTCGAGCCATACGAGCCTGCCGACTACGAGCAGATGTTCCATACCACTGGCCACTGCTCCTGGCTCTGCATGGTTGGCAACCTGAAGAAATGGAAGGAAGGGCCGCTGGTTCGCACAGTCAACGTTCAAGGTTCAACGTTCACCGTGACCGCCACCCGCAGGGGAATGGTGGGCACCAGTCACATCGTCGAGTTCCAGTGGTGCCACGGTTCTACACGGTTTGACACGGTTGACTTAAATGAAACCCGTGAAAAACCGTGTCAAACCGAGGCTACCTTTGTTTTAAATGAAACCCGTGAAAAACCGTGTCAAACCGAGGCCCCCTTTGTTTTAAATGAAACCCGTGAAAAACCGTGTCAAACCGAGGGCACC
>JAILFU010000049.1 GCA_024697405.1 Prevotella sp. | reverse complement strand
AGAGGCGGCGCTTGAAGGCGCTGCTCGTCTCAATCTTTTCCAAGACACCGTGATACACCTTCTCCCAGAAGCGGGGCACCGAGCTCATACAGGTGGGATGGGTCTCACGCATGGACTGCTGCACCTCCTGCGGACGGGTGTTCACGATGAGGCGGGCACCCATCGTGATGCACAGTATCTTCCATCCCTTCTCGAAGATATGGGTGAAGGGCAGGAAGTTGAGCACACGGTCCTTGTCGGTGACGGGCACGCACTTATGGTTGGCCTCCATGGCGGCGTGGTACTGCCCCATGGAGAGCATGACGCCCTTCGAGTCGCCTGTGGTGCCGCTGGTGTAGAGAATGTTGGCCAGGTCGTCCCAGGTGGCCGATGCCTGCAGGCTCTCCACCTCGCTCTGGCGCGGCAGACCCTCGCCTAAGTTGATGAAGTCCTTGAAGTGGATGGCACGCGGGTCGCCTTCGTCGATGTGTACGGCGGGGTCGAACACGATGATGCGCTCCAAGGAGCGGCAGGTGGAGAAGACGCGGAGCGCCTTGTCGTACTGCTCCTGTTCGCCCACGAAGAGGAGGCGAATCTGGGCGTCGTTGATGATAAACTGTATCTGCTGCTCCGAGCTGGTGGCATAGAAGGGAATGGTCACCGCCCTGATGCCCCATGCTCCGAAGTCCGTGTAGAGGTACTGCACGGAGTTCTGCGAGAACACGCCGATGTTCTCCTGTACCTGCACTCCCATGTTGAGCAGGGCGTTCGACACCTGCTTTACACGCAATGCAAACTGATTCCACGACACCGACTTCCACTCCGTGCCGCCGAAATGCTTGAAGATGAGTGCCTCGCGGTCGCCGTAATGGGCAGCCACGTCCTGAATCAATCGCGACAGATGACTGTTAATCTGCATAATGCTTTCCCTTTCTTCTGGTTTCAAGATGCAAAAGTAAGCAAAAAAATGTACAGTACCAAATTTCCAGCCAACTTTTCGCGCACGAACCTTATTTATTTAGAAAAAGAGCAAACGGACACAATCGTTTGCGCAGAACACGGAGCCTTTCGCGCCCCGAACAAAGCAGAATGATTGGCGAGAATTTCTAATTTTGCCCCCAAATAGGCTCTGTGCCTAACGAACGGTACAACGTCAATGACTAATTAAAATACTAAAGCTATGAAGAGAATTCTTACCTTCCTGATGCTGCTTGTAGCCTCCACGGCTATGACGCTGGCACAAGACACATGGACCGTAGCCGGAACAGCTGCAGCCCTGAACGGCACGGCCGACTGGGCTCCCACAAACGCTGAGAACGACATGACCCTCGACGAGGGAACTGTCTATACGCTCACCGTGACTGGTTGCACCCTGGAGAAGGGCGTCACCTATCAGTACAAAGTAGTGAAAAACCACAGTTGGGACGAGGCCTATCCGCCACAGAACAAGACGTTCACCGTGAAGGAAACGGCTGTCTATACCGTGGTCTATAACTTCGATGCCGACTCCAAGACGGTGAGCGAAGACCTCACCAAGACAGGCGAGGCTGGCGAGGTGACCCACACCTACAGCGTGGCCGGATCACCTGCAACCGTCTTCGGGGCTGCCTGGTCGGAGACCAGCACCGCCACTGACATGCAGCAGGGTACCGACGGGCTCTACTGGTGGAAAGCCAACGGCGTGGAGCTGGCTGCCAATACAAAGGTTGAGTTCAAGGTTGTGGTAGACCACTCTTGGGGACAGGCTTATCCCAATGACAACTTTGTCGTCACCATCGAGGAGGATGCCGCCTACGACCTCACCTTCACCTTCAACGCCACGACGAAGGAAGTGAACTGCATCGTTGAGAAGAAGGGTAGTGCAGTCATCGAGTACACCTACATCGTTGCCGGCAGCAGCGAGGCCCTCTTCGGCGTAGCTTGGGACGGCAGCGCCGAGGCTAACAAGCTGGAGAAGCAGGACGATGGCACCTATGCCAAGACCTACGCCAACGCCACGCTCACCGCTGGACAGATCAAGTGGAAGGTGGTGCTGAACGGCAACACCTGGATTCCCGATGGAACGGACAACGACCTCATCGTCAACGTTCCCGAGGACGGCACCTACGACGTCATCTTCACCTACAACCCCTCGACACAGACACCCGCCTCGAAGCTGATGAAGGACGGCCAGGAAGTCATTCCTGAGCCCAGCACCTGCGAGGGATGGCCTGCCAACTATGGCGGCGTCATGCTGCAGGGCTTCTACTGGAACTCGTTCGAGGACACCA
>JAILFU010000009.1 GCA_024697405.1 Prevotella sp. | reverse complement strand
TCTGAGCCTTTGTCGAACTCATCCTGCCAGACGAGGGTATAGCCTTCCGGAGCGTTGTAGGCCGACTGTGCTGCAGCCTCCTGTGTGACGCTGATGCTCTTGCGTGCCGCGCCCGACATGACGGTGACGGTGCCAGTGCGGGCACTGGTCGTCGGATTAGCAGGAACCGTGACCGTGAGCGTGCCCGCCTGGGCTACCGTGTTGTTGGCATCCACTGTGATGAAGTCCTGGTCGGCGTAGGCGCCCCACTCCTTGCCCGTCGTGCTGACGTTGATGGTGTAGTTGCCGCCATCGGCAGGTGCAGCGATGCTCTCCTGCGACACTGTGATGGTCATCGTGTTATCGACGGGGTCGTTGTCATCCCCGCCGCAGCCGGTAAAGGCTACGGCGAGGGTGATGATAGAACTGAATAAAAACATTCGCTTCATGGGTTACTTTAATTTGTGCTTCTGAACGATAATCTTGCTAATCTTGGCCTCAAAGCCCTCGGGAGCACCGCCGAAGTCGAAGATTATCTTGCCCTGGTCGAACTCAATGTCCTCGCCGTTGTTCTTGGCTACGACGCCGGCAAACTGAAGGACGTTCTCACCCTCCTTCAGGCTGAAGTCGCCACGGTAGCAGAGCGTGTTGGGGTCGTTGGTGACGTCGGGATCTTTGTTCACCTTCACGGTGAAGCGTCCCAGGTCGTCACTGGCCTCGACGGTGACCGACACGTCGTACATCTGGCCCTTCTCAATCTTCAGGGGAACGCCCGTGATGCTGCACTGTCCCTGCCACTCAGAGCCGCCGTTGGCAACAGCCGTGACGGTGTAGACGCCATTGGCATAAGAGAATCCGGGGTCGCCCACCTGGCTCCAGCCGGCATCGGCCCACCAGAAGCCCATCTCACCGCGTGTGTTGAAGCCGGCGCCGAGGTTCTCATCGGACGTATAGTCGCACCAGTCGACGTTCTTCGGGTCGGTGTTGTCGACCACATGCTTCTGGATGATGATGTCGCTGATTTCGGCTACGAAGCCTTCGGGGGCACCACCGAAATCGAAGATAAGCTTGCCCTGGTCGAACTCAATCTCCTCGCCGTTGTTCATGGCCACGACGTTGATGAACGTCAGGTAGTTCTCGCCCTCCTTCAGCGTGAAGTCGCCACGGTAGCAGAGCGTGTTGGGATCGTTGGTGACGTCGGGATCCTTGTTCACCTTGACGGTTACGCGGCCCAGGTCGTCGCTGGCCACCACTTTTACGCGCACGTCGTAGCCCTGTCCCTTTTCAATGTTCAGGGGAACGCCCGTGATGCTGCACTGACCTTGCCACTCGGAGCCGCCGTTGGCAACAGCCGTGACGGTGTAGACGCCATCAGCATAAGAGAATCCGGGATTGCCAATCTGGTTCCAGCCGGCATCGGCCCACCAGAAGCCCATCTCGCCCTTGGTGTTGAAGCCGGCACCGAGGTTTTCGGGCGAGTCGACAGCCACCCAGTCCACGGTGGGCGTGTCGGTGTCGGGATTGTCACCACCATGACTGTCGGGCACGATGGTGCCGTCGTCGTTGGCGTGGTCCTTCAGCACGATGCTGCTGATGTTGATGTTAGTTGCCTGTGCGGCACGCCCAAAGTCAAAGACCAGCTTCACGGGAGCGAGGTCTTTGCCCTCGATGTCGCTCTGCCAGAAGACGTAAGGCTGTCCGGCTTTCAGGCTGACATTGTCGACATCGATGATGGCATCGGCATCGGTTTCGTTGGTCAGCTTCACGGTGACGCCGTCAATGTCGGCATCGGCCACGAAGATGCAGGAGAAGTCGTAGTGGTTAGCGGCTGAGATGGCGAGGTCGGTGTGGAGGTGGAACTGCGCCTGCCAGCGGTCGCTACATGCGTCGGGGACGGTGACTGTGTAGTCGTTGTCAGCCTGAATGTAGGCGCTCTCCATCTCGCTCGTACGCACATCGGCCCAGCCTGGCTGGAAGTGGAACGTGGCGGTCGGGGTAATGCCCTTCCAGAGGTTGAAGTCGCTCGAGGCATCGAAGCCGCTCTCCTCGACTAAGCGCTGTTCTGCTGCACTGGTGAATACGAATCGCCAGGCAATGGAACGGTCGGGTGTCTCGTAGTAGAGCACCATCTTAGAGTTGGTGAGCTGTTCTACGCGGAAGAGAGGGTTCTGATACTGAGCATCGGAACTGATATAGGG
Organism: Prevotella sp.; assembly: GCA_024697405.1. Classification (GTDB taxonomy): domain Bacteria; phylum Bacteroidota; class Bacteroidia; order Bacteroidales; family Bacteroidaceae; genus Prevotella. Next base: position 1,944 of record JAILFU010000009.1, on the reverse strand, counting down.
GAAAGCGGTGTTGGCTGCCAGTTGGATGTACTTGTTACCCGTGACAACCTCGCCATCAGCCTTTGTCCAGTCGAGGACAGCGAACTCCCATGTGGCGGTCTGGTTGCCAATGGCCACGTCGACATCGGCAGCTTCGTTCTGGGTGCCCCAAGTGGTGCAGCCCTTGTTCACGTAGGTCATGCCGTCGGGGCCGGCGTTGTAGCTGTAGGCACCGCCCTTTCGGGTATCGGCAGTGAAGGTGAGACGGTCGTCGTAGACGCCGAAGTCTTTCTTGTCGTTAACGGCAGCACTCCACCACTCGGTGGCGTCGGTGCCGGCAGGTCCGCAGCCCATGTGGCCCACTTCCTTGTTGTCGATGCGCCACTCCTTGCCGGTGATGCGACGGAAGTCAGCACTCCAGTCGATTTTGGTCTCGTTGAAGGTGAACGTCTTGCTGACGCCGGCCTGGCTGATGCCGTTGCGGTTGCCCAGCTTCAGCTCGACGGTGTGAGTGCCAGCCTCAGTGTTGGTGTAGCCTACCTCGGAGAGTGTGGAGTAGCTGGTGCCGTCGATGATCCAGATGGGATAGGTGCCGGCCTTCGGTGTATATGTGGCCACCATCTGGTTGGTCTCCTGGTCGACGGTCATCTGGAAGTCGGCGCCCTCCATCGTGGGCAGTCCATTGGCGTTGGCACCCTCGAACTCTTCGGGAGAGCAGGCAACACAGAGCGCACAAAGGATACTGAGTGCACAGAGTACAAAATTGTTTCTAAATATCTTGGTATTCATAATTCGTAATATTCGTTAAATTCGTTGTCGAGAAATCAATAGTTGTTCTGCTTCAGAGTGGGATCAGCGTCGAGCTCAGACTGAGCCAGAGGGATGTACTTCTTGCTGGGTGTCCAGCTGTTGGTGCGATAGCCGTAGGTGTCGGGCACGAGCACGGTGCTGGCCTTCTGTGTGGCTCCGGCAATGCCCTCGGCGCGGACGAGGTCGAAGTAGCGCTTGCCTTCGCCGCAGAACTCCAAGTGGCGCTCGTTGAAGATGTCGTCGATGGTGACGGTGGCCAGTGCGGGCATACCGGCACGGGCGCGAACCTCGTTCACATAGCCAGTTGCCTCAGAGGCGTTGCCTCCTGTCTGGAGCAGCAGCTCGGCGGCGTTGAGCAGGGTCTCGGCGTAGCGGTAGATACGCTTGTTGTTGTTGTAGTTCAGGTTCTTCGAAGTCGGGCAGTCCTGGTTGTTGGCCGACTGCGGACGATACTTGCCGTGCCAGATGTGTGTGTCCTGATAGCGCTCGGTGTAGCTGTAGCCACGAACGTCCCAGCAGGTGACATCACGCCGCAGGTCGTTCTCAGCATACATATTGTAGGTCTCGACCTTCATGGGCAGGAATCCCCATCCGTCGTTGCCGCCGTCCCAGCCTTCACCGCCGCCCCAGCCGTTGGGTGAGCAGAGTGTGGGGAACACGGTACCACCGGCATTGAGTGCAGCATTGCCCCAGTCGCGCTGTGCCTGGTCGTCGTTGTAGTTGATTTCGAAGATACTCTCCTCACACCACTCACCGTTCTCCGACCACAGGTCGCTGAAGCTGGGGGTGAGGCCGTATTTGTCGCCAGTAATGATCTGCTTCATGAAGTCGAGGGCCTTGGGATAGCGCGCGCTGTCGTTCTGGTACATCACCATCTCAGCGTAGAGCATCATGGCGAAGGCCTGGCTCACACGGCCAGCCTGGGCTGACTCCCAGCGCATGGGCAGCACGCCAGAGGCGATAATCTCCTCGAGTTCGGGGAGCAGCTTGTTGTAGATTTCGTCGGCAGTAATCTGCGGAGCCGTGTAGGGCAGCGAGAGGTTCTCCAAGTAGAAGGGCACGTTGCCGTAGTAGTGCCACAATATATTATAATAGTACACGCGCAGGAGACGGGCCTGCATCTCCATCGACTTACGGAAGCTGGCGCTGGCCTTG
>JAILFU010000041.1 GCA_024697405.1 Prevotella sp. | reverse complement strand
CTCTTCGTGTCGGTGTTCGACACATAGTTGCTCAGGCGGATGTTGCAGCGCTGCATGATGCCGTCGAGCTTGGACAGCTTGCGGACTGTCTCCGCATCGAGGTCGAAGATGCGGCGGTCGTACTGACGCAGCTGCTGGATGCGCTCTGGCGGCACGAAGCTGCCGCGAACCAGGTCCTTCAGCGTGCACTCCGCTATCCACTGGGCATCCTTCACGTCGCTCTTGCGACCGGGCAGCTGCTTGATGAAGTAGGGATTCACAAGCTTCAGGCGGAAGTGTGGCTCAAGCACCCGCCAGACAGGTATCCAGTACATGGCGGTACTCTCCATCGTCACCTCCGTCACGCCACGAATGCGCATGTCGCGACACATGTCTAGCAGCTGATGTGTTAAAACTCCATAAACTTTCTCGAAAATCTCGCCGTCGCTGCACAAAATACAAAGATAAACCGTATCTTTGTGCACGTCAAGGCCACATACTGCTCTCATAAGCCTAAAATTTTGAGGATTAAACATATAGTTCTATGCTAATAATAGCACGCCTCAAAGATACAAAAAAAATGTGACTTAGAGCACGGAAAAGAATAGGATTAAGCGTATGTGAGCCTTGATTTCTAACTTTTCGGGGCAATTTGTTCACATTTTTATCTCGACTGGCTTGTAATCTCGAAAATTTTATCTAAATTTGCAGCAAAAAGGAGTAAACGGGCAATGGAAAACAAGCTTCCGCCGATACTGCAGATTGGCGACGTGCTGCTGTCGTCGGACCTTCTCACTGAGGAGTTCTGCTGTGACCTCGACGTGTGTCACGGCGCCTGCTGTGTGGAGGGCGATGCGGGCGCGCCAGTCACGCTGGACGAGATTATGGAGATTGAGAACAGTCTGGATGCCGTTTGGGGCGACCTGTCGGCTAGTGCGCAGAGCGTAATCGACCGGCAGGGCGTGGCCTATACCGACCGCGACGGCGATTTGGTGACGAGCATCGTTGGAGGGAAGGACTGCGTGTTTACATGCTATGAGCCCGACGGGGAAACCGTCGGGAACGGACAGCCAATTGTGCCCGGCGGTTTCCCCGCCGGGAACGGGCGGCCAATTGTGCCCGGCGGTTTCCCCGCCGGGAAAGGACGGCTAATTGTGCCCGGCGGTTTCCCCGCCGGGAAAGGACGGCCAACGGTGCCTGGCGGGGGAACCGCAGGCGGCGGCTGCTGCCTCTGTGCCCTGGAGAAGGCCTTTCGCAAGGGGCGCAGCTCTTTTTGCAAACCAGTCAGCTGTGCCCTCTATCCTATACGCGAGAAGCAGTTCAGCGATGGCAGCATCGGGCTGAACTACCACCGCTGGGACATCTGTGAATGCGGCCGCCGCAAGGGTCGGGAGCTTCATCTCAAAGTCTATCAGTTCTTGAAGGAGCCGCTCCTCCGCCGCTTTGGCGAGGAGTGGTATCAGGAGTTGGGTGATGTGGCCAAGCAGCTGAACGCCGAATAAAAACCGCTCAGACCGACATACGGCGGCGGCGGAACAGGATGGCTGCTACGACAGGGGCGCCCACCAGGGCTGTGACCGAATTGACGGGGAGTGCTCCTTCGAAGCCGGGCATGCGGGCGATGAGGTTGCACAGCAGGGCCAGCAGGCCGCCGCAGAGCATGGTGGCGGGCATCAGCACACGATGGTCGCTGGTGCGGAAGAGGCCACGGGCCAGATGGGGCACGGCCAGTCCGATGAACATGATGGGGCCGCAATAGGCCGTGACGATGGCCACGAGCAGCGAGCTGCTGACAATGACCAGCGAGCGTGCCCGACGGATGTTCAGCCCCAGATTGGCGGCATAGCGGTCGCCCAGCAGCAGCAGGTTCATCGGTTTCACCAGCAGACAGGCCAGCGGCAGCAGGATGCACATCAGCACCACGAAAAGCACCATGTTGCCGCCCGACACGCGGGAGAACGACCCCAAGCCCCATACGACAAACGATTTCACGTCTTCCTCCGGCGAGAGAAATTTCATCACGCCGATGATGGCCGTAGCCAGGTAGCCTATCATCACGCCGATGATGAGCAGCGTGCCGCGCCCCTCCACGCGGTTGGAAATCCAAATGATGAGCAGCATCACCAGCAGCGCACCAATGATGGCGGCGATGCTCATGGCGGCATCGCCCAGATAGCCCAGACGGCTCAGCGCCACGCCTCCCAGCTGGCCTGACATCAGCACCACGAAGGCCACGCCGAGGGCGGCACCGTTGGAGATGCCCAGCACCGACGGCCCTGCCAGCGGATTGCGGAACACGGTCTGCATCTGCAGGCCGCTCACGGCCAGGCCGGCACCGGCCACCAGTGCTGTCAGCGTCTGTGGCAGACGGCTCTGCAGCACGATGTTCGTCCATATCTCACTCTCCTCTGCGCTGCCCGTCAGGATATGCACCACCGCCAGCGACGGAATGCTGACAGTACCTACTGCCAGGTTAACCACCACGAGCAATAGGATGAACAGGAACAGCAGCAGCAGCTTGGATTTCATTTCAGCAGCCTGTAGTATTTCGGCTGGTAGGAAGAGTCCACCAGTTCAGGGTGGATGATGGCGACGAAGTCCTTCAGCAACACGTCGGGTTCCACGGGCGAAAGTTCGTAGTAGGGGGTGGTGCGCATGTTGCAGTAGATGACTTTCTTCTCGCGGAAGGCTTTCAGCAGCTCGTTGCGGGGTTCACGGCCAAGCAGGTCTTCGTAGGTGAAGTCGCCGTCGAAGCTGTTCAGGATGCGCCAGTAGTCGGCATTGGCCGAGAGGGCGTACATCTTCTCGAACTCCAGGTCTTCGCCAGCCGTCTCCTCGTCATGGAGCACATAGTCGGCTCCCGCATCGCGGAAAATCTGTGCCAGATAGTTCTTGCCGCCCACGGCGTGCCAGTTGCCGTAGTGCATCTCGCCGCTGGTGATGGTGGGGAGATGGGAGGCGGGCGAGGTGAGCGAGTCGACGCGGGCCTTCAGGCTGTTGTAGCGCTGCTCTATGCCGGCGAAGATGTCGTTGGCCTCTTGCTCTATGCCCAGGAACATGCCGATGAACTTCACCCATTCCGCCTGACCCAGCGGGTCCAGTTCTTTGTAGCCCAGATGGGGAACCAGCGTGACACCGCTTTCTTTGATGGCATCGTAGCCACCGCGCTTGAAGGGCGAGATGAAGATGACGTCGGCCTGGGCTGCCATCACCAGTTCGGGGTCGAAGTTGCCCTCCATGCCAATCTTTACGATGCGCCCGTCGTTCACCCGCTGCAGGATGTCCTCATTGAAGAGATTCTTCGTGCCCGTGATGCCCGTCACGAAATCATGTGCGCCGAGTGCGGTGAAGTTCGACAGCTGCAGGGCTGTCATGCAGATGCAGCGGCGGATGGGCACCACCACCTTCTCGCATCCCTGCGGGACAGCGCAAGTGTCGGCTCCCACCAGGGCAAACCGCTCTCCGGTGGACAAGGTGACCAGGCGGACGTCGGCAGAGTCGCTGACGGAAAACCCGGTGGCATACCTCGGCGTTATCTTCACGCTGGTGGCGTCATGACCGCCATTGGCGCCAGACTGCTTTGCCGACGGCGAACAGCCACACAAAAGTAAAAAGGTAAAAAGATAAAAAGGTAAATAAGTAAGGAGGCATGAAGGTAAAAGCCTTCCGATAGTTTCCTTTGCTACTGTAGCCTCGCTCTTTCTGTCCATTGTCATTACCATCATCTTTTTACTTTTTTCTAACCTTTTTATTTGTTCGCCTTCTTCCGCAGGTCGTGGTCAAGGATGGTCTTGCGCATGCGCATAGCCTTGGGCGTCACTTCCACCAGCTCGTCTTCCTTGATGTATTCCAGGCATTCCTCCAGGCTCATCAGCACCTTGGGAATGACACGTGCTTTCTCGTCGCTGCCGCTGGCGCGCACGTTGGTGAGCTGCTTGGCCTTACAGACATTGATCACCAGGTCGTTGTCGTGCACGTGCTCGCCTACCACCTGTCCCATATACACCTCTTCGCCGGGATCGATGAAGAATTTTCCCCGGTCCTGCAGCTTGTCGATGGCATAGGCGTAGGCCGTGCCGGTCTCCAGGGCAATCATCGAGCCGTTGACACGGCGCTCTATCTCCCCCTTGTAGGGCTGGTATTCCTTGAAGCGGTGGGCCATGATGGCCTCGCCCTGACTGGCGGTGAGCACGTTGGTGCGCAGTCCGATGATGCCGCGTGAGGGGATGAGGAACTCAATGTTCGTGCGCTCCCCCTGGCTCTCCATGCTGGTCATCTCACCCTTGCGGCGGGTCACCATGTCTATCATCTTCGAGGCAAACTCGTCGGGCACGTTGATGGTAAGCTCTTCGACAGGTTCATAGACGCTTCCCGACCTTCCCGAAGGGGAGGAGCCGGCAGGCAGTGGAACGAGCTGGAGAGCTGTATTGAGGGGCTGGGAATCGTTCTTCCCCCCTTCGGGGGGACAGAGGGGGGTCTTGTAGATGACCTGCGGCTGACCCACCTGCAGCTCGTAGCCTTCGCGGCGCATGGTCTCGATGAGCACGGAGAGGTGGAGCACGCCACGGCCGGAGACAATCCATTTGTCGGTAGAGTCCTCAAACGGCTCCACGCGCAGGGCGAGGTTCTTCTCCAGCTCGCGCTGCAGGCGGTCGTTGATGTGGCGGCTGGTGACGTATTTCCCTTCCCGTCCGAAGAACGGCGAGTCGTTGATGGTGAAGAGCATCGACATCGTAGGCTCGTCGATGGCGATGGGCGGCAGCGGCTCAGGGTTTTCCAGGTCGCAGATGGTGTCGCCAATCTCAAATTTCTCCAAGCCGATGACGGCGCAGATGTCGCCACAGTCGATGCTGTCCGTGCGGTGGTGACCCATGCCGTCGAAGGTGTGCAGCTCCTTGATTTTCGTCTTTTCCATCTTGCCGTCGCGGTGGGCGATGGTGATCTGCATGCCGTCTTTGAGCACGCCACGGTGCACGCGGCCCACGGCGATGCGGCCCGTGTAGCTGCTGTAGTCAAGGCTGGTGATGAGCATCTGCGGCGTTCCCTCCAGCTGCTTCGGGGCGGGGATGACCTCCACAATCTTATCCAGCAGATAGGTGATATTGTCTGTAGGCTTCTGCCAGTCCTCGCCCATCCAGCCGTTCTTGGCTGAGCCGTAGACGACGGGGAAGTCGAGCTGGTCTTCCGTGGCGTTCAGCGAGAACATCAGGTCGAACACCATCTCGTACACTTCCTCTGGGCGGCAGTTGGGTTTGTCCACCTTGTTCACCACGACGATGGGCTTCAGCCCTATCTGCAGGGCTTTCTGCAGCACGAAGCGGGTCTGCGGCATGGGGCCTTCGAAGGCGTCAACCAGCAGCAGGCAGCCGTCGGCCATGTTGAGCACGCGTTCCACCTCGCCGCCGAAGTCGGAGTGCCCCGGAGTATCGATGATATTGATTTTCGTTCCTTTCCAGTTGATGCTGACGTTCTTCGACAGGATGGTGATGCCGCGCTCGCGCTCCAGGTCGTTGGCGTCGAGCACTTGTCCGCTCAGGTTCTGTCCCTCGCGGAACAGGTTGCCGGCCAGCATCATCTTATCCACCAGCGTGGTCTTTCCGTGGTCAACGTGTGCAATGATAGCGATGTTTCTGATGTCTTGCATGTTTCCTTTTTACCTTTTTACTTTTTTACCTTTAAAAACACGGGTGCAAAGGTACGAAAAAGCAGGGGAAAAGCAAAAGAAAAAAAAACTTTTTTCGTTTTCTGCTTAACTTTTCGTGACGTTGTGCGTATTATATATGTATGACACGCTCTGAGTTTGAACAGATGGCGGCGCAGTTGCGTTCCGAGGTGCTGAATGTCGGCATGGTTTTCTTTGGCAACATGGAGGATGCCGAGGACGCTGCGCAGGACACTATGATGCAGCTGTGGCGCTACTGCGCGCACATCGACCCGGAGCGCAATGTCAGGGCACTGGCCATCCGGGTGGCAAAGAACTGCTGCGTGAACATGCACCGGAAGCGGCAGGCCAAATATGAACAGCCATCCCCCGTCATGGAGGTCTCCCCGCAGGAGCTGTTGGAAGCCAGCGACGCACAGCGGATGATGGAGGAAACCATCGCCCTGCTGAAGCCCCGAGAACGGCAGCTCTTCGAGATGCGCCAGCTGGAGGGACTCAGCAACGACGACATCTCGCAGGAGACCGGCATACCGAAAGCGTCGGTGAAGGCCATGGTCTCCATTGCCCGCAAGAAAGTATTACAAGAACTCACCAAACGACTGAAGCAATGACACACCAGGAGATACAACAACTCATCGACCGCTACCTCGACGGCGAGACCACGCCGGCAGAGGAGCTGCAGTTGGCCCGTGCCCTCCGTTCGCTGTGTGGAGACGCCGTCGCCTCTCTCCCCGCCGACTGGCAGGCCGTCCTCCTGATGCTGGGCGAGCTGGCAGAGGGCGAGGCCGCCTACGACCGCATCGTGGCCGCCCGTAGGCCCAAGGCGCGTGTCCTCAGCCTGAAGTGGCCCTGGGCGGCGGCATCGCTGGCCGTGGCCGCCACGCTCTTGCTGCTCTTTGTCTTCTCACACAGAGCCGTCGAGAACACAGAGCCACAGCAGCCGCTCATCGCTGAGGTGACAACGCCTCCCATCCCTCAGGAACCGGTGAAGGAAAAACCTCAGGCACAGCAGGTCTCCGTGAAGGATAAGCCTCAGACACAGCAGGTTTCCCTGAAGGAAAAGCCTCAGGCACAGCAGGTTTCCGTGAAGGATAAGCCTCAGGCACAGCGGGTCTCTGCCCGGAGGAGGTCAGCGCCTCGGGCCGTCAGAAGAGCGGCGGACGTCGCCCTGCCCGACACGCTTGGCGACGGCATCTGGCAACAGAAGGAGAACGTGGAGCTTGCCCTGCGGCTGCTGGCCGATTGCGAGGCCGCCATCCTGCGTGGGGAACAGGAGATTCGCAACAACATCATCGAGGCCACCTACCGAGCCACGCCGCAGCCTGAAAATGCTATCCTCGTCACCAATGAGCTGGGCGACTACGAAGTGATAGAAACCAGAAACATCATAGAGATATAAACCTTCAAACCATACAAGACAATGAAAGCGAAAAGCATTATCATCGCTGCCCTGGCCCTGCTGGCCTTCTCGTCATCGGCCTTGGCGCAGGAGCAGATTAAGGAGCTGTTCCAGAGAATCAGCAGTATGAACGGCATCGGCCACAGCGAAAACAAGACCGTGACCCAAGACTCCACCGGCAGACCACTGCAGGACAACGTCGTGCACATCATCAGCGTGGGAGAGCCCAACTTCAGAATCTTCGACCAGCTGAAAAAGACCTTCGACAGCGAGAGCAGCCATGCCACGATGGCCTATACCCACATCAACGATGCTTCAAAGAAAGACGACGCCAGCCAGCGCCAGCAGTGGCGGGTGGCACAGCAGGTGGGTCCGGCCATCGTTGTGGGCAGCATGAAAAACAGCAGCTACATGCTGTTGTCGTTCGACGACAAGGAACGTACAGACTTCCGTACCCTCTGCGCCGTGGAATGGTGGAACACCGACGACCCGCTCATCCGGGAGGCACAGCTCGTCTATGCCTACGGCCCGAAGCCGCAGACCTACGACACAAGGGTCTACGGGTCGGCACAATTGCCCGACAACCTGAGATTTTTCAGCCGGACACTGCCTGCGGGGCAGCTGCCAGAAGGCCTGGAACAGCGGTTGGAGGAGCTGCGCAACATGCCAGACAGCATCTTCAGCATCAATTTGGAAAGGCTGAATATCGGCAAGCCCCAGGACATCCCCTTTGACGACGAGACCATGGGCGGCTGGATGAACAAGGCGATGAAGAACATCAGTCATCTGAGCAATCGCGACTGGCACCGGGTCTTCGGCCTGCTAACACAGCAGATGCTCGACCATGCCAACAACGAGCCGATGGAAGACATGGTGGTGGCTGCCAATCTTGTGCTCGACCTCTGCAAGCATGCCGACCAGCTGGAAGATGACGAGCGCGACGTCTGTGCCCGCCGCCTGCGGCAAGTGGCCACGCAAATGAGTAAGAGCCAGTATGTGGCCGACCTGCTGAATCTGGCTGCGAAGAGGCTGCTGAAGAAATAAAAAAGGGGAGGAAAAAGTTGGCAGATTCGGAAAAAGTTCTTACCTTTGCCCGGAAAATAATCGTTGACTATGGAAGAGCAAGATTACAAGAACATGTTGGCCGCCTTCGACGCCATCCGTCCCTTTGAGCCGGAGGAGCTGCCCGCTGCCTATGACCGCCTGGAGGGCGACCCCCAGTTTCAGGCCGTGGTGAAATACCTTTATCCGCAGGTGCCCTTTGCCGCCATGATGCAGAAGATGCGCATGTGCACCACCTGCCTGGACTTCCAGAAGGCGTTCTGCTACGGGTTTCTGAAAGACTTGATGGCGAAGGCCAGCACCGGCTTCGACATCGACGCCACGGCCATCGATGTCGCCCGCCGCTTCACTTTCGTCAGCAACCACCGCGACATCGTGCTCGACTCTGCCCTGCTCGACGTGCTGCTCATCGATGCCGGTGCCCAGACCACCTGCGAGATAGCCATTGGCGACAACCTGCTGGCGGCTCCGTGGATTAGGGACCTGGTGCGCATCAACAAGTCGTTCATCGTGGAGCGCTCGCTGGGCATACGCGAGATGCTGGCCGCCTCGAAGCGCCTGTCGGAGTATATGCACTTTGTCGTCGCCTGCAAGCACGACAATGTGTGGATTGCCCAGCGCGAGGGACGGGCGAAGGACAGCGACGACCGCACCCAGCCCAGCATCCTGAAGATGATGGCCATGGGCGGCGCTCCTGGCGAGGGGGTGGTGGAGCGGCTGAAGGCCCTGCACATCGTGCCCCTGGCCATCAGCTACGAGTACGACCCCTGCGACTTCCTGAAGGCGAGGGAGTTCCAGCTCAAGCGCGACATCCCCGGCTGGAAGAAGAGCAAGGCCGACGACGTGGAGTCGATGCGCACGGGCATCATGGGCTATAAGGGCCGCGTGCACTACCACTGCGCCCCCAGCATCGACGAGTGGCTCGACACGTTGCCTCAGGACATGCCCAAGGGGGAGCTGTTCGATGCCATTGCCGCCCACATCGACCAGGAGATTCACAGCCACTACCGCATCTTCGCCAGCAACCGCGTGGCTGCCGGTGCCGAGGCCACGGAAGAGGAAAAAGCCTCATTCCATCGCTATTTGGACGGCCAGATGGCCAAAATCATGAACCACCCGGCCAACGGCGCAGCAGGCTTCGTCCCCGACGAGGCCTTCCTCCGCGACTGTCTCCTGACGATGTATGCCAATCCCCTCAGGAACTACCGGCAGGCTACAGCACCCTCCACACGTTGAGCACGATGCCCTGAAACCCGGCGGAGAACGACGGCGCGCAGACAAAGAGCGAGTTGTTCAGCCAGCCGTATTTGCTGTCGGCAGGAGCCTCAAACTGCGGAGCGGCCCTGAAGTAGAACGAGGGCTGGCCGTTGGCACCCTGACCGGCAGCGATGATGCCCCGGTTGCGCACGTGGATGTAGACGCCGTCATCGGTCTTGATGCAGTAGATGGCCTCCAGCTCCGTGCGCCCGTCGGCATTGGCCAGCTGGTAGTCGGCGCCGCCGTTGAGGATGGTACCTTTCAGCTGCGGGCCTTCGAAGGTGCCGCCGGTGATGGGGATAACGGTGCGCCTGCCGTGCTGCGTGTTGTTGATGGAGAACGCCTCGCCCAGCGTCACCTTCAGCTGCAGGGCAAACTCCAGCTTCGGAGCCTCTGGGGGAAGATTAGTTTGCGCGTTGGCATTCAGAGTGAATGCCAGCAGCAGGGAAAGAAACAGCTTTTTCATAGTTTAATAATTGAAAAGACCGCTGCAAAAGTACGAAATAAAGATGAAGAGTCCAAATAATTTCCAAACTTTTATATGATGGAACCCACAGGACGGTTTGCTCCCTCGCCCACGGGGCGTATGCATCTTGGCAATGTGTTCAGCGCGTTGCTCTCCTGGCTCTCGGCCAGAAGCCAGGGTGGCAGGTGGCTGTTGCGCATAGAAGACATCGACCCGGCGCGCTCGCGCCAGGAATATGCCGACCTGCTCATGGACGACCTTCAGTGGCTGGGGCTGTGGTGGGACGGACAGCCCGTCTTCCAGAGCCGCCGCAGCGACATCTACGAACACTATTTCCGCCTGTTGCAGGACAAGGGACTCACCTATCCCTGCTACTGCACCCGTGCCGACCTGCTGGCCACGCAGGCCCCCCACGAGAGCGACGGCCGCGTGGTCTATCCCGGCACCTGCCGCCACCTGCCGCCGCAGGACTTCCCTCCTTCGGGGGGACAGCGGAGGGCCGCAGCCACCCGCCTCATCGTGCCCGACGAAGACACGACTTTCACCGACGGTCACTATGGCACACAGCGCGTGAACCTGGCACGTCAGGTGGGCGACTTCATCATCCGCCGCAAGGACGGGGCATGGGCCTATCAGCTGGCCGTCGTGGTCGACGATGCCCTGACGGGCGTGACCGAGGTGGTGCGCGGCAGCGACCTGCTGCTCTCGTCGCCCCAGCAAGTCTATGTTGCCCGGCTGCTCGGCTTTCCCGAACCCCGTTTCTGCCATCTGCCCCTGTTGTGCAACAGGCAGAACCAGCGGCTCAGCAAGCGCGACAGGAGCATGGACATGGCCTCGCTGCGGCAGCGTTTTTCGCCAGACGACATCATCGGCCGCCTGGCTTTCCTGGCAGGCCTTCTCCCCCAGCCCCAGCCCATGGCGGCCGAAGCCCTGGTGCCCCTTTTCCGCTGGGAGAGGGTTCCCCTTTCTTCCATTGAAATCGACGATTGGGGCTAATCGGCGGGGAAAAATAAAAAAACTTTCGCCAAACTTTTGGCGCATCCATTTATTTTTTGTACTTTTGCGCTATCTAAAAGCCATTATTATGAAAAAGAGTATTTTGGGAGCACTGCTGACGGTGCTCGGTGTGATGTCTGTGGCGGCCCAGCCGCGTGTCTACGACCAGGAGAATACAGGTGCACAGTATGCCCTGAAGCAGTTTAAGAACCCCTCGGAGCTGCCCGTCGTCCGCAGCCTTCCCGACGCCCTCGAGGGCGTGGCCGGCTTTGGCGACTGGGAGCGTAGGCGCAACGAGATAGGCTCGCTCATCCAGCACTACGGCATCGGCACGAAGCCCGCCGTGGAGGCCGGCCAGGTGAAAGCCCGCATGCAGGGCGACACGCTGCTAGTGGTCGACGTCACCGTGGGCGGCCAGACGCTCACGCTGCAGTCGCAGATACGCTATCCCGAAGTGGGACAGCCGCCCTACGCGCTGATGATAGGCACCGACATGATTGCCCTGCCCCGACAGCTCTTCCAGGGACGGCCCGTGGCCATGATGACCTTCGCCTCGGCTCAGGTGAACGACTACAAGCAGTTTGGCAGGCACCACGACCGTGGCGAGCACCACTTCGACCGACTCTATCCGCAGCTGAAGGACAACGGAGCCTACAGCGAGTGGGCATGGGGCATGAGCCGCCTCATCGACGGCCTGCAGCAGCTGGGGCCGGAAGTGACGAAGATTGACACCCGCCGCATCGGAGTCACCGGCTGCTCCTACGCCGGAAAGATGGCCCTCTACTGCGGAGCCTTCGACGAGCGCATCGCCCTCGTCGTGGCACAGGAGCCTGGCGGCGGCGGCGCTGCTGCCTGGCGTGCCAGCCACGAGACGACGGAGAACGTGGAGGATATCGACAAGACCGACTATCACTGGTTCCTGGAGAGCCAGAAAGAGCATTTCAGCGGCGACAACGTCTACCGCCTGCCCTACGACCAGCATGAGCTCTGCGCCATGGTCTGCCCCCGCGCCCTGCTGCTGCTGGGCAACCCCGACTACCCCTGGCTCTCCGACCCTGCCATGCGCGTCTCGGCAGATGCTGCCAGCAAGGTGTGGGAGCGCTTCGGCATCGGCGACCGCTTCGGCTGCGACATCGTTGGAGGTCACGGCCACTGCCAGCTGCCCATGTCGCAGTATGCCGTCACACAGCAGTTCATCGACCGCTTCCTGCTCTATTGAGCAGGCTAAGGAGTTCTTGCTTAGGCAAGCGACCAAGGTCGAGCGGAGGAGTAAGGAGTTGAGGAGTAAGGAGGTAAAGGAGTAAAGTAGAATAGAAAGTAGAATAATAAACTCAACTTTCCGAAGTATGAAAACGACCACAGATGGCACAGATTCGAAGGATTTTCTTTCGACTGTAGCGGCCAAGCCGCCATTCTGTTTGGATGACACCGATTCCATGCGGCGCAGCTAATCTGTGAAATCAAGATGAAATCTGCGAAAATAGCGACAACCCGTGGGCAGCAAAAAAACTGTGAAACCTGTGCTGTCTGTGGTAAAAAAAAGAACTAGCGAAACTTAAAAAGAATAATAGATGCAAGAGACAAGACAGAACAAAATTTCCCGACTGCTGCAGAAAGAGCTCAGCCAGATATTCCAGGAGCAGACACGCAGCATGCACGGCGTGATGATCAGCGTGACACAGGTGCGCATCAGCCCCGACCTGGGCATCTGCACCGCCCACCTGAGCATCTTCCCCTCGGAGCGCGCAGAGGAGCTGCTGGCCAACATCAACAGGAACAACGCCCAGATACGCTACACCCTCGGCCAGCGCGTGCGTCACCAGCTGCGCATCATCCCCGAGCTGCGCTTCTTCATCGACGACTCGCTCGACTACATCGACCGCATCGATCAATTGTTAGCCCAGTCCAGCCCCTCCCCAGCCGTGGAGGCAAGGACAGACGATAGCCGGGATGGAAACCACTAACAAGACCGAAGAGTCAGCAGCCAGGGTAAGTCATCACCTCCCGAAGGGAGGCGAGGGGGCGGCCAGTACAAGGGGGCTGGGCTTCCCCTTTTTCATCGCGCGCCGCTACCTCATCTCGAAGAAGTCGACGAACGTCATCAACATCATCAGCGGCATCTCCGCTGTGGGCGTCGCCGTGGCCTCGATGGCCATGGTGGTGACGCTTTCTGTGTTCAACGGCTTCAGCGACCTCGTTGCCTCGCTCTTCACCAATTTCGACCCCCAGCTGGAGATTACGCCCGTGGAGGGGAAGACCGCTCCTGCCGACGACCCAGTGCTGCAGCAGGTGAAGGCCCTGCCACAGGTGGATGTGGCCACGGAGTGCGTGGAAGACCAGGCCATGGCCGTCTATCGTAACCGACAGGTGATGGTCACCGTGAAGGGTGTAGACGACAACTTCGACCGGCTGACCCACATCCGCGAAATCCTGCAGGGCGACGGACGCTTCGAGCTGCATGCCGCCGACATGCACTACGGCATACCCGGCATCCGACTGGCCGAGGAGCTGGGACTGGGCTACCGCTACGAGCAGCCGCTCCACATCTATGCCCCGCGCCGCGAGGGGCAGCTCGACATGAACTCGCCCGAGGAGGGCTTCGTTGTCGACTCACTCTATTCGCCAGGCGTCATCTTCAGCGTCATGCAGGGCAAGTACGACAAAGGCTATATCCTCACCAGCGTAGGCTTCGCCCGCCGCATCTTCGACCAGCAGGGCATGGTCTCCTCGCTGGAGCTGCGGCTGAAGACGGGCAGCGACTTCGAGGCTGTGAAGCGCACCATCAGGCAGCTCTGCGACGGACGCTATCATGTGCGCGACCGCTATGAGCAGCAGGACGACACCTTCCGCATCATGAAGATAGAGAAGCTCATCGCCTACATCTTCCTCGTCTTCATCCTCGTCGTGGCCTGCTTCAACATCATCGGCTCGCTCTCCATGCTCATCATCGACAAGCGCGCCGACGTGGCCACACTGCGTGCACTGGGGGCCAACGACCGCCAGGTGTCGGCCATCTTCCTGCTTGAAGGCTGGCTCATCTCCGCCCTGGGCGCCGTAGCAGGCATCCTCCTGGGGCTGCTGCTCTGCTGGCTGCAGCAGACGTTCGGCATCATCGCCCTGGGCAACAGCGAGGGCACGTTCATTGTCAATGCCTACCCCGTCAGCGTACATCCCTGGGACGTTGTCGTGGTCTTCATCACCGTCATGGCCGTCAGCTTCCTCTCCGCCTGGTATCCCGTCCACCACTTCTCCCGCCGCCTGCTGGCAGAGTGAAGCCGGAGCAGGGGGAGGGCCTGAAATTCTAGTATCATAAATCCCTATACGCGCGCGCGTGCGCGTAATATGCACGAAAAAAAGGAGCTACAGGCGCTACTTTGGCATCTAACCAGCTGGAATGCAAACCGTTATCTGTAGCTACAAGCCTCCGTTTCGCGCTACCGCTGTAGCTACAGCATCTGCCACCGGCCTTTTCTGCTCAATTCTCTAGAGAATCCGACCAAATACTGCCGCCGTTTGGGAAAATACTGCCGCCGTTTGGGAAAATACTAACGCTATTTTGAAAATTACTGCCGCCGTTTGGAGAAATACTGCCACCATTTTCCACCTTGCTCTTCCCACAGACTTTGCCGCATGTAACATTCCCCATGTTACACACGGCAAAGTCGTTATCTCAGCCTGTAGCTACTAAAGTAGCTCGCTTTCATGGCCTATAGCTACAGGCAACCGCCTGCAAGCCAGCTCGTTAACCCCCAAAGTAGCGCATGTAGCGCCTCTTTTCAGCCTTCATATCGCGCGCGTGCGCGAGAGAATCACACTCTCCACACTTCACTATCCGAATCTTTCAAGCGTCCTATTACTTCGTGAGTAATCAGCCCTGGTAAGTGCCAGCGAAGTAGACGACCCCCGTGTTGACGTCGCTGATGACATAGACGAAGGGATGGTCTGCGCGGAAGTAAATGATGACTGGCTCGTCAGGATCATCAATGAGAATCATGCTTCCGGTCACTACAGCGGCTTCTGTCCCCTCTTCAGTAACGCGGATGATGGCTTTCTGCTTTATTTCCGAAACAGGCAGGTTGATGCCTTCAAGAATGCCTGGAAGCTCGGCGCTGGAGCTGAACAGGGTGGCTGCGCCCATGGACTGAAGCACGCCGGAAAGATTCTCTGCCGCATCGCTGGTGGTTATCGTGAAGCGCGGCAAGCCGATGCTCAGCAATTCTGACGGACGCTTCAGCCGGCTCCCCAGCTCCTGCCATGACCCGGCATTCAGGCGGCCGAGGATGTCGGAGACCGTTGCAACGTCCTTCTTGGGGAGAATGACTGTCATGGCATAGCTGCCCTGGCCATACGCCATACGCACGGCCTGAAAACTGTCGGTCTCGCAGTAACGGTTGAGGTTACCCTCCCATTTGTCATTGTACATCATGTCAACCTCCTTCTCCGTGCCGTCCTCCAGATAGAACGTGCGGCTGCTCGTACTCTTGCTGATAAAGGGAGTGACCCATTTCCCCCTGAAATACATTGCGTTCAGCAGGATGGAGCGGAAATCGGGCGAGAGCGCGTTGAGGAAGACGGGAATCAGGCCCTCAGTCTGCCGCTCGCACCAGCTGTTGATGTATTCAATGGCGGCGGGCGAGGCAAAGTCGAGTGCGGCAGATTCTGCGTGGTAGAACTGGTTCATGTCTTCAATGAACGACTGGCGGAAGGTGCAGTCCTTATCTGCGAAGACGGCATTGGCCAGATGGAGCGTCGTGGTGGGGTCGGCCTCGGGAGCGGTCACAAGCAGCTTGAGGAAGTACTCGTTAAGGGCCTTCGTCGAAGCTTGCCCGAAGCCCAGAACCGACAGCAGCTCCTGGCGCGTCTGCCCGGCGGCACCGTCGTTGAGCATGGCCAGCACGCTGGCGGCACTCACGGGCGAGAAGACAAGGCTGGAACCATCGTTGCGGGCTGCCAACGTACGCAGCGCGTTGAAAGCGAAGTCATTGATGTCCTGATTGTAAACGGACTCCAGCTCCTCCGTCAGCCCGGTTTCTTCCACCACCTCGGGGGGCGTGTCGCCACCGGGAGTGACGGGAGTCCCCGCCGGCTCATTGTCATCATTGGAGCAGGAACACAGCGATGACGAGAGCAGCACCGCACCAAACATACTTGCTAGAAATCCAATTGTTTTCATATCTTTTCAGGTATTAATTCATTTAATTGTTATTTACGAGGCAAAAATAATGTTTTTCTAGTAAACTACCAAATATTATTACCATTAATTGCTATTATTGGGATAAATATGTCGATACGTATAGTTATATGCGTTATACGACCTGTTGCTTTCAGCATAAGTAACGTCGTTCAAATTATACATCCTTTCAAAAGCACCTAGAATAATGCGGATTGTCGGCCAATTTCTTCAGTGCGCCACGCATAGACCGTAGACACACGCTTAGAAGCCTCCCCGGCACGCGTGGAGCCTGGCTGAGTTAAAAGATCTGTCCTGAAAACCTGAGCCAGAACAGCAGCTTTTTCTGGGGTGATCTTTACCTCTGGAGTGGCGGCAAGGCCTATACTGATGCTGTTACCTTCAAAGAGGCTGTGGTCACCCACCATTAGGCGTGGCACGAAATTCTCCGCTTCCGTACCAATGCACACCCTGTTGTCGATATAGTCTACTACCAGCTGTGCTCTGGTTGTAGCAGGCAGGAGAAAAGCAGCAATGGATAATATCGTTGTCTTCCTCATAAGCTTAAATACTGTTAGTTTCAATTATTTTACTGTATATTTTTGGCCGTCTTTTATGTATAGGCCCTTTCTTGGAATTCCCTGCAGGCACCGTCCCTGCAAGTCGAATGTCTGGCAGGATGAGTTGCTTGAGGGGGCTGAGACCTCGCTGATGTCTGATGTCTCATTGTCCAGGAAGACATAGGTTGGACCTTCGTATTTCATCTCTGGACTCCAGGCACCGGCAACCAAGTATGCGCGGCAGGCACCGATGCGCTTCTTATAAGATGAGTTGCTCTTACAGTCGCGGGTGCTGTCAACCAGAAAGACGAATTGGCCGTCGTAGAGGTCTGACCTTGTCGGCTGGTTCTTGTATGACCCGTTGAAGCCCATCTGGTAGCTATCCTCCGAGACATCGGGGAAAGGCACCACATCAGGGTCGTCAAGCCCTGAGAGGTCGTAGTCGGACAAGTCAATGCTGAAGTCCTCGTTGGGGAAAAGGACATAGGGCGTATCGGCCTTTGGCTCAAACTCGCGCCCGAAGACGACAGTACCACGCTCATGCCTCAACAGGCGGTAGTACTTGCCCCACGACGGGTCGGGAGCCTGGGGCAGCACAATGGTGGCCTGGCGGCCGGCAACGAAGTCTAGCTTTCCGAAAAGGACTATCTCTTTGGGCATTACGTCTTCATAGTCCCATACGTCAGGAACACGGTTAGGGTAGAAAGGCCTCGACTGATAAATGGGGTATCCAGGAGCCGTCACAGCTATATCATAGCAGGCGTTTACATCGTCCAGCCTGACACTGAACTTCCCATCTTCACCAGTGGTGACTGTGAAGTCTTTTTGTAAGACAGCGCAAGGCACAGACACTTCAGCCCCCTTTACGGGCAGGCCGTCATGATCAACAACAGTCCCCTCATAATTGAACGTTTCCGACACTATCGTAAAGGTGGCAGTAGGGGTGCATGAGTACTCTGATGCCACATACTG
Source organism: Prevotella sp. (assembly GCA_024697405.1). Taxonomy (GTDB): domain Bacteria; phylum Bacteroidota; class Bacteroidia; order Bacteroidales; family Bacteroidaceae; genus Prevotella. Next base: position 693 of record JAILFU010000041.1, on the reverse strand, counting down.
CTCAAAACAGATGGGGGTGTCAACAGGCTCACCCGAACTAGTTACTATCACCCAGAGTGGGGGGAACTCAGACATCAGGAGGGGACTTGAGAATTCGACATCCAACATCGGGATACATTCTTCTGACGTTCCGCCACTCGGAATAATGCAGTTTCCATCGTACACAGTAGTGAAATCGTTTCTTCCAAAAATGTCCGTGCTAATCTGGACAGTGACATGACGTTCCAGTTCCCTCCCTGGGTTGTAGCCCTTAAATACAAGCCGCGTAAGAAAGTCACCGGGGTAATAGAAGGTTCTATCATAGCGGATCTTTACCTCTGAAGTTTCCTTTGTCACATCTATTGGAAGTCCTGCGCGAATGTCATTCGGCTCGTTAAGCCGCACATCGCGAGATGACTGTTCCTGAGCCAGCATGGGAAGCACGCCGAGGAGCAATAGAAACAATGTGTTAATCTTTTTCATAATTGCAGTAATTTGAATGTTAAACATATTTCTAATATAAAGGATGTTATCTTATTTTATTTCAAATTAAATTACACATAACATTTACCATTGTTGAAGCCAACGTTTTTCGATTGCAAATGTAGTTAAACTTTCTTGGATTTACATAAAAAACGAGTACGCAAATAGTACGCATTTTCATTTGAAGAGTACTCAAAGAGTCATCTTATAACGAAAACACCGATGAAATGG
>JAILFU010000212.1 GCA_024697405.1 Prevotella sp. | reverse complement strand
TCCGTCATACTTGGGAACGATGGTGTAAACAGTACCGGAAGTGGCTGTACCGTTCTCATTGTTACCGGCAGTCATGTAAGCGAAGCCTGCATAGTCTTCGTTGACAGCTGCGTAAGCTGCACCGAACTCAGCACCGCCTTGAACACCGTAGGTGATGGTAGCATCGCCCAGGTCAACCGTTGTGCCTGCAACGAAGGTGTCACCCTCCTTCAGTGCATAGTACGGGGTAGCGGTAATCCACTTGTAAGCCTTGCCATCAACAAAGGCGAGGTCGGCAGTCTTGCCTTCGTCGCTGCCATTGTTGAACAGGATGTTGTGAGGAGCCTCGAAGCTCTTGACGCTGTAGGTGTAGACACCATCTGTGCCTTCCAGCTTCTCACCAGGCCAACTCTCACTAAAGTTCTTCTTGTATTCACCGGTCTCAGTCCATGCCCATGCATAAACATCTGTCCAGCCAGCGTCGGTGGTGAAGGTTACGGTGTACTCGTTCAGCATGAACTCATAAACCTTGCCATCCTCGAACGTCAAATCAGAAGTCTGCTCGCCAGCATTGTTGTGGAAGATGATGTACTTAGGAGCATCCTCGGCCTGAATGGCAATCGTGAACTCGCCATTGCCGCCCTCCATCTTCGTGCCAGGCCAGTCTCCAAGAGGCTTCTCGCTGTCATTCCAAGCGTAAGCATAGACCTCGTCCATGCCGTCGGTCTTGAAGGTTGCGGTGAACTCTTGCAAAGTGATGACACGCTCTTTAGAGTTGTACACGCCGCCATTTTTGAACTCAAGGTCAGAGGTCTGATTGTTACCACCGTCACTGAAGATAATGAATGTGGGACTGCCCACGGTCTCCCAAGAATAGGTGCCTGTTGCATCGGGGGTCAGTTCTACGCCTGGCCACTCGCCACCTGTGAAATTCTCGGTGTCGTTCCATGCCCATACAAAGACCTTTTCCCACTGTGCATCGTTGATGAAGGTCACGGTCTTCTTGGTTTCCCACTCCACTTTGACGTAGAACAGTCCGCTCTCACCAGAGCCACGGCCAATGGTGTGATCACCTGCAGCAACGTTGGACACGGTGTAGATGCGGCAGCCTGTGCCAGCAGCGGCATCAGCCACGGCCAGCTCTTCACCGTCGAACTTGATGGTGTTGGCACTCCATGTGCTCTGCACAATGGTCACCGTGGAAACCTCGGTGGTAGTGAAGTCAATCGCAGTGGCTCCCTCCATCTTCAGGCCTTGAGAGAACGACATGCCATCGTACTCAGCACCATTGAACTTGCTGTTCCAGTTCCACTTACCTGCTGCAGAAGCCGCTTCATGAGTAAAGAATCCCTCAGGCGTTGACGTTCCAGGCTTCGCCCCAAGGTCGAACGTAGCGACCTCTCCTGCCCATGCTGATGTCATTGTCAGCATCATAAGAGCAAGCAAAGATAAAATCTTTTTCATACGCTTTTTGTTTTAGTTAATAAATAAAGTTATAAATAAAAAAGGATCATCTAATGACGTTGCAAAATTAAAGTAAAATTATCGAAAAACCAAATAATTATAGAAAAAAATTTACTTCCACCTTTTAACAGGGTGTTTCCGGTTAGGTGCAGACTTCTTCATCTCATTCTTGGATTTCTCTTAGATTATTATGCCACATTGTCACCCTGTTTTGCCATATTGTCACGATGCGAGATATTGGCATCAATGTTGCATTTAGAGTTGGTGAAAGCCGAAAGGCAATCAAAAGAAACAACAATGTATAACAATTAAAAATAGAATTAGGAGGTAACAATTATGATGCCAATGATGAGAACAAACAACTGGATTCCAGCAGTATTCAACGATTTGTTTGATACGGACTTTATGCCGAAAGCCAACTGCACGGCTCCCGCTATCAATGTAAAGGAATCGGACAAGGCTTACACTGTAGAGCTGGCTGCTCCGGGTATGAAGAAGGAAGACTTCAACGTACACATCAACGACGAGGGCAACCTCATCATCAAGATGGAACAGAAGCAGGAAAAGAAGGAGGAGGACAAGAACACGCGCTATCTACGCCGCGAGTTCAGCTACTCGAAGTTTGCGCAGACGCTGATTCTGCCCGACGATGTGAAGAAGGATGCCATTTCGGCCAAGGTAGAGCACGGCGTGCTGACCGTAGAGCTGCCGAAGGTGGTAGAAGAGAAGGTGAAGGTGTCAAGACAGATTGACATCGCATAAACCCGACAACAGCTGCACGGCAGCCTCGACGGTGGGAATGTCCCCGATGACCATCGAGCGCTTGCCGTGCTGCTCGCGGAACTGGCAGCGACGCGGATGCTGGCCGACAAAGGCCAGGATATGGTCAAAGGCCTCGCTCTGATAGAAAGGACTATCGGGGTTGGAGACAAAGCACAGCGTCATGCGGCCCTGCTTGAGGATAATCTTCTCGCAACCCAAATGCTTGCCCATGCGGCGCAACGGCACAACACGCATCAGTTCCTCACCAACATGGGGCACAGTGCCAAAGCGGTCTACCAGTCGAGTACGGTAGGCCGCTAATTGTTCGTCGGTATGCAGGCCGTCCAACTCGCGGTAGAGCAGCATGCGTTCCGAGTCGTTGGGCACGTCCTGGTCGGGGAAGTACATCTGCAGGTCGCTCTCAAGGGTGCAGTCTGCGACGAAAACCTCCCCACTACGTTCTTTGCCCCCTGGCAGAGGCCAGCCCCCCGATTCGCGGGGGGCTTCTGCATTCTTCAGCTCCGCCATCGCCTCGTTGAGTATTTTCTGGTAGGTCTCGTAGCCGAGGTCAGAGATGAAGCC
>JAILFU010000153.1 GCA_024697405.1 Prevotella sp. | reverse complement strand
AATATCCTCAGCGAATCTGTTATCGTCTGTGTACTCTCAGTAGAAAAAGTTAGAGACCCCACCCCTGCCCCTCCCCTTGAGGGGAGGGGAAAGGCTACGGGTAGGCGACCGCAGGTCGGGCGCTCGACCTCCGGTCGCTTGCTACCAAAGGGACGCAAGAATGCGGCTACCGCCGGAGACTTTTTCTTGGGATTAGCTGCTGTATTGTTGCCTATTATATATAGCGCCGCAGTCAATGCTTACGCGCGCGCGTATAATAGAAGAAAAAAAGGCGCTACAAGAGCTACTTTGACATTTAACCTGCTGGTGTTCAAATGATTATTTGTAGCTACAAGCCTCCGTTTGGAGCTACTCTAGTAGCTACAGCATCTGCTACTGACCTTTTCCGCGAAATTCTCTAGAGAATTCAACCAAACGGCGGCAGTATTTTTTCAAACGGCGTTCGTATTTTCTCAAACGGCGGCAGTATTTTTCAAAACGGCGTTAGTATTCTCTACTCATCACTTCCCGCTGCCTGTAGCTACAAGAGTAGCTCCAAATAGAGGCTTGTAGCTACCGACAATCGCTTGTCAATCAGCATGTTTGGGGTCAGAGTAGCTCCTGTAGCGCGTTTTTTCGCGCGTATATTACGCGCGCGTGAGAAACCGCCCCGTGCTCAACTTGAGAAAGCGGAATAACCCGGCGTGACGCAATGTGACGGTTGCCTCGCCTGCTGGCCTAGCGTGCAGGCAGGCAGCTGCCTATAGCTACGTTCACAGCAAGGTGACAACGACCGGTTTCTCCACCTCTTTGCACCATTGGCGCAGCCATTCGAACCACTCCTGGGCATTGTGGAAGCCAAACTCCTCGTTGGCCGAGCAGTAGGCCACCTTGTAGGCCATGCTCTTGCCTTGCGGGCGTACGGTGAGCATGTAGTTATCTTTATTGGCGGGCCATGACCGGACAACGTTTTGTCTGGGCACCAGAACGGCCAGGCCCACCGTCTCCGGCTTCCAGTTCAGGGTGTCGGTCGAGGGGTAGTCGGTGCCCCAGCATGCCCGCAGCCCAGGGTATTTGTCAGTTGTCTCCACCGAGCCCTTCACGTTGATGACGCCTGTGGAGAAGGTGTAGTTCGAGACGTCGCGGTTGAAGCTCACGTCCACGTCGGTGTCGCGGTGCCCGGCATACTGTGTATAGCGCAGGGTCATGTTCACGGCGGGCTTTTCAGGGTCGGCCATCCATCCTTTGTCGATGACCTCGACGATGGTGCGCAGCGGCCCGTAGCTGATGATGCGCTGGGTGCGCGACTTCACGGGGTCTATCATCGTGGGCTGCTGTCCGTCCCATCCCCTGAAGGCTCCCAAGCCGAAGGTGTTGCCCACCCAGAGCACGTCGTCGCCATAGCCTTGCTCCTTCTGCTCCTTGCTGGTATAGAACTGAGTATCTTTTAGTTCCAGCCGTTTCTTAAACTTTCCGTAGAGGTCGAGTGTCTGCCGGTTGTCGAAATAGATGCGTATGCCGTTCAGCTCGCTCTCGAAGTCCACGCCGTGGTGGTGCTGCAGGTTATAGCTGTTGGCACAGTCGCCTCTCACGGTGATGCTCTCGATGAAGTTGTCGTGCTTGTTCTTTTCCTTCACCTTGTCGTTGCGCATCAGCATCTCGGCATAGACACGGGCTGGGTAGAGGCGTGGCACTCCGTTGGCGTAGAGCGTGACGGTGTAGGTCTTCTTCTCACGGGCGTTCAGGTCGGCCAGGAAGCACAGCTCGTCGTAGGTCTCGTCCTGGTCGAGGTCGTCCAGCTGGCAGGGCACTTCCTTGCCGTCGGTGGTGACGAGTGCTGAGCACACGTTGCCGTAAGTGCTGAGTGCTACGACCACGGGCTGGTCGGTTCGCTGACGGTTGAGCGTGTTCTCTACGCTGATACGGATGGTCTGTTGTGCGCTGGCAGCAGTGGTGAGGCTCAGCGCCAGGATGGTCAGTAACTGTTTCATGTTTTGTGGTTTTCGTACAAAGATACGATAAAAGATAGGAAAACGCATTATTCCTTTAAATATTTTAGGTTAAAATTTGGTTAATTCAAGAATTTTTAGTAATTTTGCACCGCGTTTTAACAAAAGTAAAACTTTCCACGATGCGTAAAGTCTATTTGGTCCTGTTGTCCCTGCTGGTAGTCTGCGTAGGCTGTCAGTGGCAGATGACCCATACTGACGCCGTAGAGAAACGCTCCGACGAAGTGGTCATAGAACGCTTCGACCGTGTGGAAAGGCTCTATCTGACGATGGCCGATTTTGCTGCCTTGCAGCAGCTGAAGACCGACTATGCTGTTCAGACACGTACGCTGCTGGAGAATGTGCTGCAGCTGGGGCCGGTGAACGATCCCGACATCTGTACGCGCTGGCTGGTCTTTTTTCAGGATTCCACGTTGCAGGCCCTGCTCAGGGACGTAGAGCAGCAGTATGCCGACATGGACGACCTGAACAAGCAGCTGACAGGTGCTTTCCGGCGTCTGGCAAGGCTGTTTCCTGACATGGAGCCCCCCAGGGTCTATGCGCAAGTGGGGTCGTTGGACCAGAGCATCGTCGTGACCGACAGCATGCTAGGCATTTCGCTCGACAAATATCTGGGAGCCGACTATTCCGCTTACCTGCGCTATGGCTACAGCGAGCGGCAGCGCCGCATGATGACCCGTGAATACATCGTGCCCGACTGTCTGGGATTCTATCTGCTGAGCCTCTTTCCGTTGCCGCAGGATGCTGATTCGACACGCGCGCGGCAGCGCTGGCACATGATGAAAATCCAGTATGTCGTTAATCAGGTCATAGGGCAAAGAGTCTTCTCGAACGACACGATTTCCCAGATAGAAAAATACAGGAAATCCCACCCGCAGCTGTCCGTGGCCGAGCTGATAATGCTCGATTCCATCCGCTGACAGGCATTATTCCCTGAGGGCATCCCATTTGCTGTGCCTCCAAAGACATGCCCATCGCAGGGACAGACCTTGCGCCGGTTCGCGCTCAACGCAGGAACAAACCTTGTGACTCCCGCAGTTGTAGAAAGCCCATAAACGAGTCAAATCTTTCATCTTTCACCTTTCATCCTTCATTATTTCCCATTTTTTTTGTGCTTTCGTTTTTTTTGCTTATCTTTGCAGTCAAAATGTTTTGACGATGAAAAGATTCTCTTTATTTTGTGCCACTCTCGTGGTGGTTTTTTCCCAGTTGCTGGCAGGACAGAAACTGACTTTAAAAGATGTCACCGGCGGCGCCTTCCGTGGTGAGTCCATTTCCGCTGTCGAGCCGCTGACCGACGGCGAGAGCTATGCCCAAATCTCGGCCGACGGCAAGCAGATTGTGAAGTACGCTTTCCGCACGGGCAAGCAGACTGGCGTGCTCTTCGACGCCTCCACCGCCCGTGGCGCCACCGTGAGCCGTGTCGAGGGCTACATCATGAGTCCCGACGGCAAGCGCATCCTCATCCAGACACAGACGCGCGCCATCTACCGCCGCTCGTTCACCGCCACCTATTATATATATACCATCGCCAACAACAAGCTGGAGCCGCTCTCCGACGGAGGGCCGCAGCAGACTCCTGTGTGGAGCCCCGATGGCCAGCAGGTGGCTTTTGTACGCGACAACAACATCTTCCTGGTGAAACTGCTCTACAACAATGCCGAGAGCCAGGTCACCAAGGACGGCCGCCGCAACGAGATCATCAATGGCCTGCCCGACTGGGTGAACGAGGAGGAGTTCTCGTTCAACTCGGCGATGGTGTTCAGCGCCGACTCCAAGCAGATTGTCTGGGTGCGCTACGACGAGAGCCAGGTGCCCGAGGTGTGCCTGCCTATGGCGCCCGCCGACTTGAATGTCGGAGCCGCGAAGGCATCGGCCGCAGCGATGAACCCCCATGGGCTTTACACCTACAAATATCCGAAGGCTGGCGAGCAGAACGCCACCGTGAAGCTGATGAGCTTCGACATCAAGAGCCATCAGACGCGCACCATGCAGCTGCCGCTGGATGCCGACGGCTACATACCCCGCATCCTGCCCACCAGCGACCCGTCGAAGGTGGCCGTCTTCACCCTGAACCGCCACCAGGATTGCCTCCGCATCTTCATGGCCAACCCGCTGACCACCATTTGCCAGCAGATTATTGAGGACAAGGTCGACAAATACATCAACGAGAATGTCTTCGCCAACGTCAAGATTACGAAGAACAACATCCTCCTTACCAGCGAGCGCGACGGCTACAACCACCTCTACCTCTACAACCTCAACGGCCAGCAGCTGCGCAAGGTGGGCGACCTGCCGCAAGGGCAGCGGTTGGGCGGTGGCGAGAAGGACTTGCATACCATCGTCACCGATGTCTACGGCTACGACGAGGCTACCGGCGACATCTACTTTGCCGCCCTGAACAATGGCCCCACGGAGCAGCAGGTCTTCGTGGCTCACAAGAATGGCAAGACCGACTGCCTCACCCCCGAAGGCGGCTGGTCGTCGGCCATTTTCTCAAGCGATTTCAAGAGCTTCATCTGTACATGGAGCAACATGTATACACCCACGCAAATCACCCTGCGTGCAGTGTCTGGCGGTGCTGCCAAAAAGGTAGTCACTCTCGTCGACAACAAGGCGCTGGCCCAGAAGTATGCTTCCTACGACATGGGCAAGAAGGAAATGTTTGTGTTTACCTCCAGTGAAGGCGTGAAGCTCATTGGCTGGATGGTGAAGCCCGCCGACTTCGACCCGTCGAAGAAGTACCCCGTGGTGATGTATCAGTATGGCGGCCCCGGCAACCAGCAGGTGAAGAACGCCTGGGGCATCGGCATGAGCGGACAGGGGGCCATCCTCGAGCAGTATCTGGCGCAGCAGGGCTTCATCTGCGTCTGTGTCGACAACCGGGGCACGGGCGGACGCGGCGCTGAGTTCGAAAAGTGCACTTATCTGCAACTGGGCGAGCTGGAGGCCCGCGACCAGGTGGAGGCTGCGCTGTGGCTGGGCCAGCAAAGCTATGTGGACAAAGACCGCATCGCCATCTGGGGATGGAGCTATGGCGGATGGAACACGCTGATGTCGATGATGGAGGGCCGCCCCGTCTTCTGCTGCGGCATCGCCATCGCCCCGCCCACCTGCTGGCGCTACTACGACACCATCTATACCGAGCGCTTCATGCGTACGCCGCAGGAGAATGCCGAGGGCTACGACAACGTCTGCCCGCTGGCTCGCGTCGACAAGCTCAGCGGAGAACTTCTGCTCTGCCACGGCCTGGCCGACGACAACGTGCACTATCAGAACACTGCCGACCTGGTCAGCGCCCTCGTCGCTGCCGACAAGGACTTCCAGCAGCTGGTCTACACCAACCGCAACCACAGCATCTACGGCGGCAACACCCGTCACCACCTCTTCCGCCAGTGCATGAACTTCCTGGCCTTGCACCTCGGTCGTTAGTGTTTCCCGCAGCAGCGGTCAGCCTATCAGTCTTTTTATCTGCCGGTCTGTGGCCTCAGGCAGTATCTTTCGGAAATGAGTCGTCAGCCGGAGGTACGATTCCTCGGGCGAGTGCTCCGCCGTGCACGCTTCACGTCCGTAAAGCGCCTCCGGTGTGGTCAGCAGCGACCAGCCCCAGCCGTATTCCCTGCCGTGGCGGTCTGAGGGATAGACAAAGTCTTCGGTCACGACGTGGCAGCTCATCTGCAGGCGGGTGACGTAGCCGTCGAACTTGCCCCGCATCTTAGGCCCGTCGAAGCCGCAGGCAGCACGCAGCTCACGCGTAATCATACTTCCGTGCTCCTGCAGCGTCAGCAGAATGGTCTCTTCTATCGACCCTTCGGCCGCCTGGGGATACCTGCTCCGGCGGTAGTTGTAGAAGTCTGGCCACCACTCACGGCTGATGAAGCCTGCCTTCTTGTCGAAGAACTTCCCGTAGACGCAGCCCCCCTCCGTCACGACAGGCCCCTTCCACTTCCACAGCGGCCAGTCCCAGCCGCCGTCAGGCAACACCACGTAACGGCAATCGTCGGCTACTGCCTCTTCGGCAGAGAAACCATACACACCACTGCTCAACAGGGGGAGAAACCCCACCTCCTGAATATACGCCATCAGACCGGCGGCTGAGTAAATATCACGTCTGCTCTTCATAACAATCGCACATTGAGGGTGCAAATATAAAGAAAATCCTGCAATTATCCATATAATCACGCTAAGATTTAAGCGTTTTTAGATGAACCCCTGTCGCCTTGACCGATGCTTAGCTGCGGAGTCCCGAAGGCTATCGCCGCCTACTTCAGTTGGGCGGGCAAGGCACAGCGTGAATTCGTCATCCCGCTGGGGAAGCGTTTCACGAATGATGCCTGAGAGGAGGTCAGGGCTGAAAGACCGCTGTTCCAGCATGATCGTGAAGGCCGTTACAGATGCGTGCCTCTATCTTTTGTCAATCTGCAGAAAATAGAATGGAAAATGCGGCTGTTTCCGAAAAAAGTAGTACCTTTGTACGCAAATACTATATTATAAAACAATAACAATTCTGGTTAATTGAGAAATGAAAAGAATGCGTTCTAACTTTTCAGCATGCTTGGGCGTGCTGGCGATGGTCTGCTGCCTGATGTTGACGGCATGCTCAGTAGACGATAATCCTGTTGTGGGGCCGGAAACAGTGCTGTTGCAGGACGGCGTGTGGACGGGCAGTGGCGAAGGCCGCAGCGGAACCATCGTCGTGAAGATGACGGTGGAGAACCACGAGATTACCGACATCATTGTGGTGAGTCAGTCGGAGTCGTCGTTTGCCCAGGAGGCACTCAACGAGATGGTGGCCCGTGCGCTGCAGAAGCAGGAGCTGCTCAGTGTGGAGGTGGATGGCGTGACCGGCGCCACGCTGACCAGCACGGGGGTCATCGATGCAGTGAACATGGCCATCCTGGCCGCACAGGGTAAAGACCCCGCAACGAAGAAGATATACACCGACGGCAGCTGCGACATCGTCGTGGTGGGCGGTGGCGGCGCAGGATTGACGGCAGCGGTAGAGGCTGCACGCTCCTCTCAGGGAGACGGAGGCACCCCTGGCGGCCTAAGCATCATTGTGCTGGAGAAGCAGGGCATCCTGGGCGGCAACACCAACTACTCTACGGGCGGCATCAACGCAGCAGGCACAGAGGCTCAGCGGGCGCTGGGCATCGCCGACAGTCCCGACCTGTTCTACGACGACACCATGGCGGGCGGCAAGCAGATGAACATCCCCTCGCTGGTGCGCAGCTTGGTGGACAACGCCGCGCCCACCGTGGCGTGGCTCTCCTCCTTGGGGGCCGACCTGAGCGACGTGGGACTGATGGGCGGCAGCAGCGTGAAGCGCACCCATCGGCCGAAGAGCGGCACGGCCATCGGCGCCTACCTGATGAAGGTACTCAAGCTGGCGTCGGCCAAGGAGAACATCGACATACGTACCTCGAACAAGGTGACAGGGCTGCTCACCAGCGGCGGCACCGTGACCGGCGTCACCGTGGAGAATGCCGACGGCAGCACCTACCGTCTGCAGGCCAAGGCTGTGGTGATAGCCACGGGAGGCTTCGGCGCCAACCTGCAGATGGTGACAGCCTACCAGCCTTCGCTCACAGGCTTTGCCACCCTGAACCATCCCGGAGCCACGGGCGATGCCTTCGCATGGCTGGAATCCGTTGGCGGCAGTACCATACAGATGGACTACATACAGATTCACCCTACGGCTGAGGCCGTCAACCATATCCTCATCACCGAGGCGGTGAGGGGCAACGGCGCCATCCTGGTGAACCACGACGGCCTGCGCTTTGTCAACGAGATGGACACGCGCGACGTCGTGTCGGCGGCCATCCTTGCACAGCCCTCGGCAGAGGCGTTCCTCGTCTTCGACCAGACCGTGCGCCAGTCGCTGGCCTCCATCGAGAGCTATGCCAACCAGCACCTCATGGTTGAGGGAGCCGATGCCGCCACCCTGGCCGCTCAGATAGATTTGCCCGCCAGCACTTTCGCCGCCACACTGGCCCGCTACACCGCCTTCTTCCAGGCAGGCGAGGACGAGGACTTCGGTCGCAGCAGCACGCAGCTGACAGCAGCACTCGACACGCCGCCCTACTATGCCATTCGCGTCACGCCGGCCATCCACCATACGATGGGTGGCATACGTGTCGATGCTGGCATGCACGTGCTGCGCTCCGACGGCACCCCCGTCCCCGGTCTCTTTGCTGCTGGCGAAGTGACGGGCGGCATCCACGGTGCCAACCGCCTCGGCGGCAATGGCGTTGCAGACATCGTAGTAAACGGAAAGATTGCCGGGCGCGGTGCTGCAATGTACTGTCAATAGAAACAGGGACTATTACGCTCTAAAAGCTGTGAAGCCCGGCAAGATGCCCACGCAGCATGGGGTGATAAAGGTAGTGATGAGTCAACTCTAAAAAGCCTGCTACCGTTGAGGAACAAGCCGCATGACACTCCCCCTCCTAGGAGGGGGAGTAATGGAGTGACTAACATTTTCCGCTTTACTGTTGGAAATGTGAAAAACGGAGGAAAGTGTGCAGCTTAGAAGATGAGGGATTACTTGTAGATGGGGCCGAAATTCTGACAGGCGCGATAGTCTGCCCCCTCCTTGTCCATTCCGAAGGCATTCCAGGCCGCTGGCCGGAAGATGTCCTTGTCGGCAATATTGTGCATACACACGGGGATGCGCAGGATGGAGCAGAGCGTGATGAGGTCGGCTCCTATGTGTCCGTAGGCGATGGCGCCGTGGTTGGCCCCCCAGCAGTTCATCACGCTGTAGACGTCTTTGAAGCAGTCTTTAGTGGCATCAAGACGAGGCACGAACCATGTCGTAGGCCATGTGGGGTCGGTGCGTTTGTCGAGGATGTCGTGGGTCTTCGGGTCGAGTTCCACAGTCCAGCCTTCAGCGCACTGCAGCACTGGTCCTATTCCCTGCACCATATTCATGCGTATCATCGTCATCGGCATACCGCCCTTCGTGACAAAATGAGAGCTATAGCCGCCGCCCCGGAAGTAATCGCGATCGGCAGGCATCCAGCTGGTGGCTTTAAGGCAGGCTTCCATGTCGCTCGCTGTCATATTCCAGAACTCTTTCATGGTGGGCTTTCCCGTTTCGTCTGTCATGGCGCCTGTGGCGTCGAGGGTGGTAGCACCTGAGTTGATGAGATGGATGAACCCGCCGGCGGCTGCCCCTTCGGGCTTCTTGCCTGCCACGCGCTGCACGGCTTCGGGACTCCAATAGGTGCGTATGTCGGAGAACATCACGCCTCGGTTCGTCAGCAGATGTCCTAGGAGCATCGATATCCCGTTAAGGAAATCGTTTTCCGTGGCGAGCACATCAGCCTCGCGCAGGCCATTCCAGTCGAACGACGAGCAGAGCATCGATTCGGGGAAGTCGAAATTTGGCTTATAGTCCGTCCACTGGCGCTGTCCCTGAACGCCTCCCAAGATGGCGTTATGCCCCAGCGCCTCCTCCTTATATCCCATCTGGCGCAGGCGCGGGTTGCCGTGCATCAGGTCGCGGATAATCATCATCGTCTTCACGGTGAACTCCCAGTCAGCATCTTTCTCGGCGCGGTTCTTGCCCTTGCCTTTACCGTTATAAGAGGTGAGTGGTGAGAGGTGAGTGGCGAGAGGGGTGCGGTCTTCGTTGTAGTCGTAACCCTCCTGCGGCTTACAGTATTTCTCCACCCACTGCATGGCCTTCTCAAATTCCTCCTTGTCGTATATCCCGAAGTCTACACGGCGCAGTATCTCCACCAATGACACATACTCAGTGCGCATGCCAAGATAGTGCTGCAGGAAGTCGGCATTGACAATGGAACCGGCGATGCCCATACAGGTGTTGCCCATGGAGAGATAGCTCTTGCCCCTCATGGTGGCCACGGCCTGTGCGGCGTGGGCGAATCGCAGGATTTTCTCTGCCACATCGGCAGGAATAGTGTTGTCGTCGAGATCCTGCACGTCGTGCCCGTAGATGCCGAAGGCGGGCAGACCCTTCTGGGCGTGGGCTGCCAGCACTGCTGCCAGGTAGACAGCCCCCGGCCGCTCAGTACCGTTGAAGCCCCAAACGGCTTTCGGGTAATGAGGGTTCATGTCCATCGTCTCCGAGCCGTAGCACCAGCAGCTGGTGACGGTGATGGTGCTTCCGACGCCCTCGCGCTCAAACTTTTCAGCGCAGGCAGCACTCTCAGCCACGCGGCCTATGGTTGAATCAGCAATCACGCATTCTACAGGAGAGCCATCCCCGTTCCGCAGGTTAGAGGTTATCAAATCAGCCACAGCCTGTGCAAGGGCCATGGTTTTCTCTTCTAGGCTTTCGCGCACACCGCCTTGGCGGCCGTCAATGGTGGGACGGATCCCAATTTTCGGATAGTTCATAATATAGGTTTTATGTTTTTTTTCTCGCTTTTTATCCCTGTGTTTTAGTACGGGGAACTTGCTTCACTTGCTGACCACTTCGCGCTCGAAGAAGTCGAGGAAGAAGGGCCAGTTGGGGCCTGCTTCATGGCCGCCATGGTGCTGTCGATAGGTGAGGCGCCCCTCCATGAGGCCGTTGTCCATGCCGGGGAAGAGGTCGGTGCCTATGCCTTTATAGCCGAGCAGTTCATAGACGGGCGATGCCTTTGAGGCCGAAATGAACGAGCCTACCACATCCTGCCATTTGTCGCCGTTCCAGCTGCCGGTGGAGATGAAGCAGGCACGGGGGGCGCAGAGCGCTATCAGCTCGTGCTGGTCGACGGGCAGGTCGTTCTCCGTCATCGGGTCGGTAGCATATTTGATGAGGTTGCCGCACACCCAGTGGTATTCCCCGTCCGAGACGATGTTGCCGATGCTCTCACCGCAGTCGCGGCGCCAGCCGGCAGCGCCAGCCTTGCCCGACGAGGCGATGAATCCGGCAGCGATGCGCTCGTCGAAGGCCATCGCCACGAGCGAGGCCTTGCCGTAGCGCGAGACACCCTCGATGGCGCACTTGGTGGCGTCGAAGGTCTTGTCGGTCTCCAGGTAGTCCATCAGGCGTGACAGCCCCCAGCCCCAGGCGCGGAGCGAGCCCCAGTCAGTAGGCTGGCGATGCTCCCCCTTGTTGCAGAGGCCGATGATGCCGTTGGTCAGCCCCGACCCTGAGTCGGCCTGAATGGAGGAGGGAACGATGGTGGCGGCAGCCCAGCCGCGCTCGATGACCAGCTGTTTCCAAGATACCCCACCGCCGAAACTGCGGAGGGGGTCGCCGCCTCCGAATCCGAACTCTATGACGACGGGCATGTTCTGCTTGCCTTCGGGATAGACCACATTGGCCTGAATCTCAACCGTGATGGATGGAAAACTGGCATTGTCGACTACGCCTTTCAGATAGCGGACGACCACCGGCTTTCCTGCAAAGTCCTTCTTCTCCTCGTTAGTGACTTCCCATTTCACAGCGGGTACATTGTCGGGGATGCGGCCATACACATGGTCCTCAAACAGGCGTACAATCTCCGGACGGCGCACCTTATGCCACATCTTCGCGCTGCTTACCTTCTTGCCGCTCTCGGTGACGAGCGGGTCGGGATAGAAGGGGTAGGGGTTTGCAGTGAGCTCGTCATAGTTGGGATGCTTGCGCTCGTCCGGGCTGTTGGGCTGACGGCCTTCACGGGGCTGGCCTGCTCCCACTTTGGCCAGCATGTCGGCATAATCGGCAGCGGCAATACGGCGAAGGCTGTCCTGGTTTGGGCGGTTCCCGCCTCCGAACATGCCGAACTGTGCGTTTGCAGTAAACGGGATGCAGGCTATAAGCACTGTCCCGAGGAAATAGTTCAAAGGTTTCATAGCATTTATAATAATTGTGTCGTTTCTTCTCGTCTTTTAAAAAGATGCTACAAAGATAGTAAAATATGACGGAAAAACCAGCATAAAAAAAGTTAAGATTGGTTATTAGGAGCGTAATGTCAGCAAAAAACACTACTTTTGCAAAGCCTGTAACGACAAACGGAGAAACAGATAATATGGATAATCAGCAAGAGATATTCCCGATAGTTGACGAAAGTGGGACAGTGATTGGCTCTGCCACACGAGGTGAGTGTCACGGCGGTTCCAAGCTGCTGCACCCTGTGGTGCATCTTCATGTGTTCAATTCCAGGGGTGACATCTTCCTACAGAGAAGACCTGAGTGGAAAGACATACAGCCGGGGAAGTGGGACACGGCCGTCGGAGGACATATAGACTATGGCGAGACCCCGGAAGAGGCGCTGCGCCGTGAAGTGCGTGAAGAGCTGGGCATCACCGACTTCAAGCCGGAGTTCATGGGCAAGTATGTGTTTGAAAGTCAGCGTGAGCGCGAGCTGGTGTATGTGCATCGTACCACCTACGACGAAGAGATACGCCCATCGGCCGACGAACTGGACGGTGGCCGCTTCTGGACGATGCAGGAGATTCGGCAGGCGATGGGGCAGGGGGTGCTGACCCCCAACTTCGAGAGTGAGTTCTTGCGCTCCTTCTGCGATATTCTCAATGTCCCCGCAAAAGAAGCTCAATGAAGTTTGTCCGTTGCGTTCCTTTTGCGGAAGGTGAGCATTATTTCAGCTGCTTCTCTCTTGTCCCCGCCCGAAGTCAAGCCTCTGGCCACGGTTCAAACTCCAGTTCCAGCTCTACCCATTGCGGTTTTTCCTGTGTAGCAGAATTCTTCTGGTTTGACACTCCCAAACCCAGCAGGCGGATGGGGTGGGAGTGGAACTCTACGCCCTGCATCAGCTGCTTGGCCAGCGGAAGGATTTCGTCCTTGGTGCGAAGCACATGGTCAACGGTGATGCTGCGGGTGATCTGCTGGAAATCAGGGTGCTCGGCTCTGCCGCTTGGCTCGGCATAGGGCCTGGCAGATTGAAGGGTCGGGTCGTGCTCGGCAGACTGGAAGCTGGTTGCTGTCTGCCATCGCTTATTGGCAAACTTCACTTTCAGCGTCAGTGTGCGGCCCTCGAAGTCGTTCTTCTCGATGCGTCTGACCAACTCCAGCACCGTATGATACAGATGGATGGTGACGGCGGCATTCTCGCTAATGTCTGTTTCAAAGGTCTGTTCACAGCTGACGCTCTTCCGCTCCCACTCGCTGATGACGGGGCGGTTGTCGATGCCTCGTGAGAAATCATGGAACACCTGCCCCATCTTGCCGAACTCCTGGGTCAGTCGTGTCAGCGACATTTTTCGCAGGTCCAAGCCTGTGAAGACTCCCATGCGGTGCATCTTCTCTGCTGTCTTTTGGCCTACGCCCCATATTTTCTCTATCTTCAGCTGAGCGATGAAGTCTAGTGCCCTGTCAGGGTGAATCACCGTCAGCCCATCGGGCTTGCGCCAGTCGGAGGCAATCTTCGCCAGGAACTTGCAGTAGCTCACTCCCGCTGATGCCGTCAGTCCCGTAGTCTCACGGATACGCTGCTTAATCTCACGGGCAATATCCACCCCCAGCTCCATGCCCTTCTTGTTCTCCGTCACGTCGAGAAAGGCTTCGTCGAGCGATATGGGCTCTATCAGGTCGGTATAGTCGTGGAATATCTCATGCAGCTGTACCGACACCTCCTTGTACCGTTGAAAGTGCGGTTCTACGATGATCAGCTGTGGACACAGACGCTTGGCCAGCTGAATAGACTGTGCCGAATGCACCCCAAAGCGTCGGGCCTCGTAGCTGGCTGTCGACACCACGCCACGCTCAGCATCGTGTCCTACTGCTATTGGCTTGCCCTTCAGCTCAGGATGATCCCGCTGCTCTACAGCCGCGAAGAACTGATCCATATCCACATGAATAATCTTCATCAGTTGAAGTTTGTTGAACAGGAGCTTGGCCGAATGT
>JAILFU010000089.1 GCA_024697405.1 Prevotella sp. | reverse complement strand
TCTCTAACTTTTTCTACTGAGAGTACACAGACGATAACAGATTCGCTGAGGATATTAGAGACCCCACCCCTACCCCTCCCCTTGAGGGGAGGGGAGCGGCTGCGCACAACAAGTCAAATGCTATATCAGGGGGAGCGGCTGCGCACAACAGGCCAACTGCTTTATCAGGGGAGCGGCTGCGCACAACAGGCCAACTGCTCATTTTTAGGAGCACATCAAATTGGTCGCCCTATTTGAAAGAGTTGAACAGGATTACATTTCCCCGCAAATGCTCTGCCCCATGAGTCGGCGCACGGTGTCGGCATCGTCGTATTTCCCCTGCAGGTACATCAGCTTCGTGACGGCAGCCTCGACCGTGCTGTTCCGTCCGCCCACCACGCCTGCCTCCTTTAGCTGGCGCCCTGTGTCGTAGCGTGACATCTCCACACAGCCCTGCATGCACTGGCTGACATTTACCACCACCTTCCCCTGGCGTGTTGCCTGGCGCAAAGCCTGTAGGAGCCAAGGGCTCTGGGGGGCATTGCCACTGCCAAAGGTACGCATGACAATGCTGCGCAAGCCCGGGGTGGCAATGATGTGGCGGATGAGGTCTTCACGCACACCGGGGAAGAGCGAGAAAATCACCACATTGGTATCGAGCCGGAAATGAGGTTCCATGGGCCTGCTGAAATCGGGCTGATGGATGCGGTCTTCATGATAGATGATTTGCACACCGGCATCAGCCAGGTGAGGATAGTTGAACGACTCGAAGGCGTTGAACTCATCGGCGCTCTGCTTCGTGGTGCGGTTGCCCCGCATCAGATGGCCGCTGAAGTAGATGCACACCTCTGGCACGATGGCCCTGCCGTCGGGATGACGGGCAGCGGCGATCTCAATGGACGTGATGAGGTTCTCCTTGCCGTCGGTACGCAACTGCCCTATGGGCAACTGACTACCCGTCAGGATGACAGGCTTGGTCAGGTTCTGCAGCATGAACGACAGGGCGGAAGCCGTATAAGCCATCGTGTCGGTGCCGTGGAGCACGACAAAGCCGTCGAACTGGTCGTAGCGGTCGCTGATGATATGGGCCAGGTCCGTCCAAAGCTTTGGCGACATGTCGCTGGAATCGATGGGAGGATTAAACTGATAGGTGGAGATGTCGGTCGGCAGCTGCGTCAGCTCAGGCACCCGGCTCAGCAGGTGCTCGAAGTCGAACGGCTCCAGCGCGCCGGTCTTCAGGTTGTGGTGCATGCCTATGGTTCCGCCGGTATAGACGAGGAGCACTTTGGATGTGGCGTTTGTTTCCATGATGGTATGTGAGTGTCTTGGTAGTTCTGCTATTCGATGGTCATGGCCCGCAGCTCTTCATAGCTGCCGTTGAAGATGTTCAGGTCGACTTTCTCCTTGATGCCGGGCAACTGGCCGATGTCGCTGTGCTGCCAGAAAGCCCAGGGGCCACGATAGTGGAGGCTGTCCACATAGTAGTGGGCAATCCAATAGGGGTAGAGATTGAAGACGGAGTCGTTCATAAACTGCTGGCGGAAAGAGTGGTAGGTGTAGAGGATGGGCTTCACCTTGTAGTGCTGCTCCACACGGACAAGCCATTCGAGGATGCCCTGCCGGAACTTCTCCGCGCTGACATCGGAAGGCTTCACCTCCACGTCGAGCACGGGCGGCAGGTCGCCGCTCTCCAGCTTGACATGACGGATGAAATGCTCGGCCTGCAGCTTCGAAGACGTGGAAGTGCGGTAGAAATGATAGGCACCGCGCATGATGCCATAGCACCGGGCGGCATCGAAATTACGTTTGAAGCGGGAATCCACAATGTCGCTCCCCTCTGTAGCCTTGATGAAGACGAAGCTGACGGGCAAGGTGTCGATGGTAGCACGGTTGCGCAACAGCTCCCAGTCGATGTCGCCCTGATGGTGGCTGATGTCGATGCCGTGCACCGTGTAGCCTGGCGGCGGAACCGCAGTGGGAGTGGCACGGGTAGACATGTACCAGCGGAACAGCAGCCAGCTGGTGGCCACAACAATGGCAGCTCCTACTAGCGGGGGCCACAGCTTCTGCCAGCGCAGCTTCTTTTTGGCGGTATGCTTGCCGGGCTTGCGCTTCTTCTGTGTAGGTTTGCTATGGGCAATGTTTTTCTTTGTGGGCATCGGGGGAGTCTGTAACGTGGCACCGGTTCTACACGGATTAACGTGGCATCGGTTTTACACGCTTTGAAACGGATTAACGAGGCATCGGTTTTACACGGTTTGAAACGAATTAACGAGGCATCGGTTTTACACGGTTTGAATCGGTTAAAGAAGAAAAACCGTAATAAACCGTGTAAAACCGATGCTGTTAAAAACCGTGGCTTTACTTAGCCTGCTCCAGTGCCAAAGTCTTTGTCGGCTGGTCGCAGACCTCTGAAGGTCCCCAGTACTGGATGGGACCGGGATAGACGTAAGCCGTCTTGCGGGCCCACTCTTCACGGTGAGCGGCAAACTCCTTGAAAGGAGCGCCGTCAAGCTCTACCAGTGCCTTGCGGATGACAGGCTTCATCTCGCCATTGCGCTTCTCCATATTCATCATCATGGTGATGGGCACGCCGCCGGCTTTCCACTCGGCAGCGGGAGCGGTGGTGTTCTGCACAATAGCCATATAGCCCGTCTTGCCGGCGGCAATGAGCTGGGCGGCACTGTTGCCCAAGGCATAGCAGTAGTCGGCGTCGAAGTTCGACGGAGCGGCGCAGCGGCCCTCGTAGCCGAAGAAATGGTGCAGTGCAGAGAACTTACCCACGTACTTACCTTCCTTCTTCATCTTCTCCAGCTTCTGTGCAACCATTGTGGAGAGCAGCTTCTCGGTTTCGATGAGGCTCACCTGAACGTTGCCGTGGGGGTCACGGTCGAGGGCGAGCTGCCTGGCCACACCCGTAGGCAGACTGTTGAACACGGCGAGGTTCTCCTCGGTGAGGTGGCTCTTCACGAAGTCTATCTGCTCGGAGCGGGCCAGATTCTTGGCTGCGGGCAAAGCCAGCACGTCGTTCAGCTGGGCAATGAGTTTCTTGATGGCAGGAATGAACTCGATGACACCCTCAGGAATGATGACCGAACCGAAGTTGTTGCCATCGGCGGCACGCTGGCAGACGGCGTTGGCAATATACTCCACGATGTCGTCAAGACTCATGCCCTTGGCCTCAATCTCCTCGGAGACGAGACAGATGTTGGGCTGCGTCTGAAGGGCACACTCCAGGGCGATGTGCGATGCCGAACGGCCCATCACCTTGATGAAGTGCGAGTACTTGCGTGAAGAGTTGCAGTCGCGCTCAATGTTGCCGATAAGCTCCGAGTAGGTCTTGCAGGCGGTATCGAAGCCGAAAGAGGTCTCAATCTGTGCGTTCTTCAGGTCGTCGTCGATGGTCTTCGGGCATCCGATGACCTGCACGCCGTAGTTCTTGGCAGCATAGTATTCGGCCAGCACACAGGCGTTGGTGTTGGAATCGTCGCCACCAATGATGACGACAGCCTTGATGTTGAGTTCACGGATAATCTCCAAGCCTTTCTCAAACTGCTCGACCTTCTCCAGCTTGGTGCGTCCTGAGCCAATCATGTCGAAGCCGCCGGTGTTGCGGTACTCGTCGATAATCTCCTTCGTCAGCTCCATGTAGTTATGGTCGACAAGTCCGCCAGGGCCGAGGATAAAGCCGAAGAGGCGGTTTTCGGGGTTCAGCTTCTTCACGGCGTCGAACAGGCCGGTAATGACGTTATGTCCGCCGGGGGCCTGACCGCCCGAAAGGATGATGCCCACATTCATGGGGGCATGCTCCGTCTCCTCACCCTTCACGAACTCTACCAGCGGCATGCCGTAGGTATTGGGGAAAAGCTTCTTGATTTCTTCCTGATTGTCAACACTCTGTGTGGGCTCGCCCTCTACAGCTTTCACGGCTCCCTGCAATCCCAGGGGCAGCTTAGGCTGATAGGCAGCGCGGGCCATCTGCAATGCACTTTTTTCCATAATTCTTTTAAATAAATAATGAGTATCTTTATCTTTGGGGTGCAAAGTTACAAAAGAGTTAGGAGTTAAGAGTTAGGAGTTAGGAGTTATTTCTTTCCATTAATTATTTTTAACTCCTAGCTCCTGGCTGCGGCGAACACGCCGCACTCCTGACTGCAGGAAAATGGAAACACCTAACTCTTAACTCCTAGCTCCTGACTCCTAGCTCCCAGCTCAAAGGTTTATCCGATTTCAATCTGACGGCTCACCTTCACTTTCTGCTCCTCGTGCTTGGGCAGCTCAACGGTGAGCACGCCATGCTCCACACGAGCCTTAATCTGGTCTTTCTCCACATCGTCGGGCAGAATCAACGTCTGTTCGAACTTCGTGTAGGAGAACTCGCGGCGCAGGTAGCGGGCGCTCTTGTCCTCATCTTTCTTCTCCTCCTTCTTCTCCATCTTGACCATCAGGTTACCCTCGTCGTTGATGTGCACATTGAAGTCCTCCTTCTTCATGCCCGGAGCGGCCAGCTCCACGATGTAGGCCTTGTCAGTTTCTTTTACGTTAATGGCAGGTGCCGTAGCACTGGCCTTCGGCATGAACTCCGTGTTGAAAAGATCATTAAACACTGCTGGAATCCAATTGTTTGTTCTCATCATTGGCATCATAGTTTTGTCCTCCTAATTTTGTTTTTTATTGGGTTAAACATGTTAATTCTTTTCCGAGCATTTTTCTTGTATCTGCTCACTCAAACATAAGCAACAAAGATGCCAATACGCACTAATTGACAAAATGACACAGGCGAAAGACAAATTGTCACAGACAAAAGGATGAAATTTTTTTGCCAAAAAGGTTGGTCAAGTCATTTTTTCTTATTATCTTTGCAAATGAAGAATTGAAAGGAACAGAAAAATGGCAAACAAAAGACTATTGAAACACGCCGTCAACGGCATCAGCGAGGAGCTTTTTGCCGAGTGTATAGCCGCATCGCTCTACGGAAGCAGCAGGCATCAGGAGAACTCCGATGCCCTGCTCTTCACCATCCTGAAGATGCAGCGCAACTTCATCAGCCGGATTTCCCATCCGGAACCAGGCATCACTGCCAAAGCATATTTCAAAGACCTGCGCGAGAAATTCACCTCACAGGTGGGAGAGATTGCAGATCAAATCAACAATTTATAGCGTGGGGACATTCTATGTGGAAGAAACTTTGTCATTGGCTTTTGTACCAACGCATGGGGTGGACTTCTCAAGTTACGGAGGCTCATCCCGATAAGTATATCATCTGCCTGGCTCCACACACCAGCAACTGGGACTTTCTCATAGGTCAGCTCTACAATCATGCACACGGACTGAAGAGCAATTTCCTGATGAAGAAAGAGTGGTTCTTTTGGCCTCTTGGACCCATATTCCGCTATATGGGCGGCATTCCCGTTCATCGACAGAAACATACCTCCCTGACCGACGTGCTGGCCGACACCATACGCAGCACTGAGCATTTCCGTCTGTGCATCACCCCTGAAGGCACACGAAAACGCGTGGAGGAATGGAAGAAGGGCTTCTATTTTATCGCGCAAAAGGCCGAGATTCCCATCTTGCTTTACGGCCTGGATTACGAAAAGAAGCTCATCCGGTGTACGAAGACCATCATCCCCAAGGGCGACCTGGATGCCGACATGAGAACCATCAAGCTATACTTCAAGGACTGCAAGGGCAAGAAGCCCGAAAATTTCACGATTGGAAATGTATAAACATCTAGCATCTCTAGTATTACTGTTATTATTAGTATCTCAGGATAACATTGCACAAACTTCATGGGGAAGGGTGGAGCACAAAGGAGAACCTTGGGTGCGAAACGCCTCTCTGCCCTACTCCATCGACCGGGGCCTGCAGGGGCATCATCTTTCCCTGTGGGCGAGCCACGGAATCTTTTACGACCAGAGCAAGGGAAAGTGGAGATGGCAGCGCCCGGCACTGTTCTGCACCACCGAGGACTTGTTCACGCAAACCATCGTCGTGCCTTATCTCATGCCGATGCTGGAGAACGCCGGCGCCGTGGTGTTCACCCCCCGCGAGCGCGACTGGCAGCGGCATGAGGTCATCGTAGACAACGACCCGACCAACTCGCTGGTCAATTTCCGCTACGAGGAAAGCTATTACCGCAACGCCTGGCAACCGGCCCCCGGAAAGGGATTCTCCATGCACAGCGGCGTCTACCGCGACGGCGACAATCCCTTTGAAGCCGGAACGGCACGTATGGCAGAAACCACCAAGAACAAAAACAAAGCCAGCGAGGTGAGCTATCAGCCCAACCTGCCTGAGGAAGGAAAATATGCCGTTTACGTCAGCTATCAGACCGTTCCTGCCAGCATCAACGACGCCCATTACACCGTTTGGCACAAAGGCATACCCACCGAGTTCCGCGTCAACCAGCAGATGGGCGGCTCCACATGGGTCTATTTGGGAACCTTCGATTTCGACGCAGGCATGTCGCCAGGAAACCGCGTCGTAGTGTCCAACCTGAGCAGCAGCAGGGGAATGGTGACTACCGATGCCGTGCGCTTTGGCGGCGGCATGGGCAACATCAGCCGAGGAGGAGCCGTCAGCGGGATGCCCCGATGCCTGGAGGGAGCACGCTACTACGCCCAATGGGCAGGCATGCCCTACAATATCTATAGTTTCCGGCAGGGACAGAACGACTATGCCGACGACATCAATGTGCGTTCCTACATGACCAATCTGCTGGCCGGCGGCTCTTGCTACGCCCCCGACTCAGCAGGCCGCCGGGTGCCCATTGAGCTGTCGCTCGCCGTACACAGCGATGCAGGCTACACGGACACAGGTCTGGGAGTCTACGGCACCCTCTCCATCTGCACAACCGGCTATGGCGACAAGACACTGGCCACCGGCCTGAGCAGGGAGGCGTCGAAAGAGCTGGCCACCGACCTGCTGCAGAACACCACTACCGACTTGCAGTACCGCTTCGGCGAATGGAAACTGCGCAAGCTCTACGACCGCAACTATTCTGAGACACGCCTGCCCGTGGTGCCCAGCGCTATCCTGGAGACCATGTCGCACCAGAACTTCGGCGACATGCGCTATGGACAGGACCCCAACTTCCGCTTCTGGCTGGCCCGCAGCATCTACAAGACACTGCTGCGCTATGTGGCCTCCCACCACGGCCACAAATATGCCGTCACCCCGCTTGCCCCTGACCATTTCCACATAGAGTTCACCGGCAAGGGCAGTGAGATACGCCTCAGTTGGCAAGGCCTCATCGACGGACAGGAGAAGACCTCCGCGCCTACGGGATACCTATTATATATAGCACAGGGTGACGGCGGCTTCGACAATGGCACGGTGCTGCGCGGCACGTCGTGCACCATCAAGCTGCAGCCCAACCGCCT
The DNA here is from genome assembly GCA_024697405.1 of Prevotella sp. GTDB lineage: Bacteria > Bacteroidota > Bacteroidia > Bacteroidales > Bacteroidaceae > Prevotella. The sequence continues at coordinate 7,708 of JAILFU010000089.1, read as the reverse complement.
CTACAGCTTCCAGGTTCGAGCCTTCAACGAGGGGGGGCAGAGCTTCCCCACCGAGGTACTCTCCGCCTTCTGGTGCCCCACGGCCACACAGAAGATTCTCATTGTCAATGGTTTCCAGCGCCTGTCTTCCCCTGCCATCAGCCGCTACGGCCAAGGCTTCGACATCGACGAGGATCCCGGCGTCAGCTATGGGCGCACCGCAGGTCTGCTGGGACGGCAGGTGGCTTTCGACGTTTCCCGCATCGGCAAGGAGGACTCCACCGGCCTAGGCTTCTCCACCAGCGAACTGGCAGGCAAGTTCATAGCAGGCAACGACTTCAACTACGTGCGCTCGCATGCAGAGGCCATCGCCGCCACATGCCGTTTCTCGCTGGTCAGCGCTTCGGCGCAGGCCGTGGAAAGCGGGAACATGGCCCTGTCTGGCTATTCGCTCATCGACCTGCTGCTGGGACTGGAGCGCAACGACGGCCACAGCCTTGTGCCCTACAAGACATTCACGCCCGCCATGCAGAACCAGCTGCGCCGCTTTGTCGGCGGACGTGGCAACCTGCTGGTCAGCGGAGCATACATCGGCACCGACATGCAGGACCCGCCCGAACAGCAGTTTCTGGCCGACGTGCTGAAAGTATATTCTCCCACAAGCTATCGGGGAGCCAGCGGACAAGTCAACGGCCTCGGCACCACATTCAGCTTCTACCGCCAGCTGAACGAGCAGCACTATGCCGCCACCCGCACCGACGTGCTCATGCCTTCGGTAAGCGGCACCGCCTTCCCCACCATGGTCTATGCCGATGGAACCAGCGCCGCCGTGGCCTACGGCGGCAGCGACTACCGGGCATTCACCATGGGATTCCCTTTCGAGTGCATCACCGACAAGGGAATGCGGCAGGCCATTATGCAGGGAATACTCAATTATTTATTACCATACTAGAACATCTTGATTATGGCTAAGATTCAAGCAAACTCTTCCGGTACAAGAAGTATCGAGGTCAGCGAACAACATCTCCAGACACTGGAGGAATACCAGCTGCTGCGCGACCTGATGGACAGTCACGGCTACGTAGACGAAGAAGTGCTCAACAAGCTGAAGCTGAACATACGTTCACTGCTCGAGTCGGAGGCTGTCCGCGACAAGCATCTGCTCGACCTCTGCCTCGATGTCATCTACAACCCCAACATGAAGGCCCTCGGCTTGCAGAACCTCTACCAGCTCTACCTGGAATGGAAAAACCGCAACCCCGAAGACCCAGACATGCCCACCAGTGTTATTCAGGGAACACCCTTTAATTAAGTGAAGAGTGAAAAGTGAAGAATACCGGCTCACCGATTTTCTCCCCACCACTAAGAAGGAGCTGGAGCTGCGAGGCTGGGACTATGTAGACGTCATCCTGTTTTCTGGCGATGCCTACGTCGACCATCCGTCGTTCGGTGTGGCTGTCATAGGACGCACCCTCGAGGCGGCGGGCTATCGGGTGGCCATTGTGCCCCAGCCCGACTGGCACGGCGACTTCCGCGATTTCAAGAAGCTGGGGCGTCCTCGGCTCTTCTTCGGCATCTCGCCGGGGTGCATGGACTCGATGGTGAACAAATACACCGCTGCCCGCCGCCTGCGCTCCGAGGATGCCTACTCCCCCGACGGCCGCCACGACCTGCGCCCTGAATACCCCACTATCGTCTATTCCCGCATCCTGCGGCAGCTGTTTCCTGATGTTCCCATCGTGCTTGGTGGCATCGAGGCATCGCTGCGCAGGCTCACCCATTACGACTATTGGCAAGACTGTCTGCGACCGAGCATCCTCGTCGAAAGCGGAGCCGACATCATCAGCTACGGCATGGGCGAGAAGACCATCGTCGAACTGGCACGCCGCCTGACCGACGGTTTCCCCATCGGCGCCCTCACCGACCTGCCGCAAACGGTCTACCTCTCCCGCAGGGAAGACATCCCCGGCGGCATCACTCCCGACGACATCCTGCTCCATAGCCACGAGGAGTGCCTGGCCAGCAAGCGCGCTCAGGCCGAAAACTTCCGCCACATCGAAGAGCAGTCGAACATGATTCACGCCCGGAGGCTTATTCAGCCCATTGGAAGTGAGAAGCTAAACCCTGAGCGCTGTGTAGTGGTTAACCCACCCTATCCCCCCATGACCACTGAGGAGCTTGACGCCTCCTTCGACCTGCCCTACACCCGCCTGCCTCACCCGAAGTATAAGGGTAAGCGCATTCCAGCCTACGAGATGATTAAGCACTCGGTCAACATCCACCGAGGCTGCTTCGGCGGCTGTGCCTTCTGCACCATCTCCGCCCATCAGGGCAAGTTCGTCGTATGCCGGTCGAAAGAGAGCATCCTCAAAGAGGTAAAGGCAATAAGCCGCATGCCCGACTTCAAAGGCTATCTCAGCGACCTTGGCGGCCCGTCGGCCAATATGTACGGCATGCACGGTCGCAATCTGAAAGCCTGTGAACAATGTAAGCGCCCCAGCTGCATTCACCCTGCCGTCTGTCCCAACCTCAACACCAGCCACCGGCAGCTGCTCGACATCTACCACGCCGTCGACGCCCTGCCTGGCATCAAGAAGAGCTTCATCGGCAGCGGTGTGCGCTACGACCTCCTATTATATAAAGGTAAGGACGAGGCCGCCTACCGTTCTGCCGAGGAGTACACCCGCGAGCTCATCACCCGCCATGTCAGCGGACGGCTGAAGGTGGCTCCCGAGCACACCAGCCCCCGCGTGCTGCAGCTCATGCGCAAGCCCTCGTTCCAGCTGTTCCAGCAGTTCAAGCGCATCTTCGACCGCATCAACCGCGAGGAGGGCCTTCGCCAGCAGCTCATCCCCTACTTCATCAGCTCCCATCCTGGCTGCCGCGAAGAGGACATGCGCCAGCTGGCCGACCTCACGCGCAACATGGGCTACCAGCTGGAACAAGTGCAGGACTTCACCCCCACCCCGATGACCGTGGCCACCGAGATGTTCTACACCGGTCTTGACCCCTACACGCTTGAGCCCGTCTACACGGCTCACACGCCTGAGGAGAAACAGGCCCAGCGGCAATATTTCTTCTGGTACAAAGAGCCACCCGCCACCCACCACCCTACAGACAACAAAAATGCAAATCATAGAGCAGACCATCATCCCGAAAAGCCCCAGCAAGAACAGCGAGGACGCCATCATCGTCACCGCTGACTTCATAGCCGTCGTCGACGGCTCCACGTCAAAGAGCCAGTTACGCTGCCACCGCAGCTATTCTTTCCGCACCCACAGCAATGGCGAATGGGCGATGCTCACCATCCGGGCCTTTATCCGCAAGATGCCGAAGGACATCTCCTGCCACCAGTTCTGCCTCGGAGCCACCCAAGCCATCCGCAGCCGCTACAAGAAGTCCAAGCTCATCCATCTGGCCGACCATCCAGAAGACCGCCTTACCGCCTCAACCATCATCTTCAGCAGGCTGCGCCGAGAAATCTGGATGATTGGCGACTGCCAGTGCCTGGTAAACGGACAGTTGTTCGACAACCCAAAGCCCTACGAGCAGGAACTAGCCCAGCAGCGTGCCGACATCATCAAGTCCAGCCCGCAGCCGTGGGATCATTTCCTCTGCGACGACACCGCCCGTGCCGCCATCATCCCCCACATGCTGGAAACCATGCGGCAGCAGAACAAGACATACAGTGTGCTCGACGGATTCCCCGTTGCCGAGCAACATGTCCCTATCGTCAGCTTAGACTTCAGCCCGAAGGAGATTGTACTGGCCAGCGACGGCTACCCATTCCTCTGCCCCACCCTTGCCGAGAGTGAAGCCCGCCTGGAAGAGCAGCGCAAAAAAGACCCGCTCAACATCGGCCCCGACTTCATGGCCACCAAAGCTTTCGCTACAGGCAACAACTCATTCGACGACCGCGCCTACATCCGTTTCCTAGCATAAATGAGTCCTCTCCGATAAATTGAGGGATTTCGGGAAAGGCGGTGATGGTAATCCGGGTTACAGACATTTCACCACGTCGCCGCCCACTCTCAACACGCAGGGCCGTCCGTCGGCGACTGGCAGGGTGATGTCGGTACCGCTTGACACGTCCTGATGAAGGCAGACGCCACGCAGGTCGTAGAGGGATACGCGGGTGCCAGCGGGAACGCCTGAAAGGAAGATTGCCCCACGCTCACGATGCCAGGTCCAGGTCTTTTCTGAACGGGAACAAGCGAGCTGGGCATCGTGAATATCGCTGGCCTCAGCCACAACAGGGTTGATGACGAGGCGGAGGCACTGGGGCATGGTCATCGACAGCGACGGGCCGCTGACTTCACGGGTCGACGACGAGCCGCTGTTGATTTGCAGAATGCGCCAGCCCGTCACCTCCAGCCCGTCGGAGGGAGTGGCTTCGAGCGTCAGCGGGCGTCCTGCGAAGAATTTCCCGTCGAACAAGCCCTCTGTCAGCCGTATGCCGTTCATGCTGATGCCGACCGTCGTTTCCGCGCCTGCCGGAGGAGTGACAATCATCGGCGTGGGCACCCCCAGCTTGTAGAAGTCGGCCAGCTGTTTATAGAAGATGTCGGTGCGCTGGTGCAGCCAGCTGCGGGCGTTGGTGAGTTCCTCGTTGTAGTTGGGCCACCACTGGTTGATGAGCTTGCGGTGGTAGGGATATTCAAAACTGATCTGCTCGTACATCTCGTCCCACAGCTTGCGCACGCCGCGCTCGTTGAGGAAGTCGCCCATGTAGACAGCGCAATGGTCGATGAACTCGCGCTTGAAGTCCCCGTCGTCCATCAGGCGGCGGAACAGACGCGTACTCTCATAGCTGTTCGCCCCCCAGTTCTTGTTGCGGTCGTATTCCGGGTTGTGGAGCCACTCCAGAATCTTGTAGTCTACAGGGTCGTTGTACAGCCCCAGGGCATATTCACAGTCCTTGGCTATCCAGCGCCAGCGGCCGTCCTTGCCCTTCCCGCCCGAAGCATCGCCATTCCTGGCCCGCCACATGACGATGTTGTTCCCGGGAAAGTCGTAGTTGTTGAAGTAGAGGTTCATGGCCATCAGGTTGATGAACTCCTGGCAGTCCATCCACTCCTCAAATTCGGCCATCGTGTGGCCATACTCTTCATAGAAAGCCTTGAAAGCCTTCACGGCCACCTTGTCGCCCTCCTTCAGGCTGTTCCAGTTTTCCAGCAGGTCTATGTCCTCCAGCCCGTCGTAGTGGGTGTAGACATTGTTGTCGTTTGCCCGCTCGCGGATGTTCAGCATGCCGTAGTACTGGCCGTTGATGTAGACGATGGCGGGGCGCCAGGCCTGCCAGTCGAGGTCGGCATGGCTGGCCATCGTGCGCTGGATGAGGGCATCGCGCATGTAGAGATAGTCGAAGTCGTTGCCGGCATTGCGCAGCACCAGCGACTTGTAGTCTGTAAGGCCGGGGCATTGGTCTGGGAAGAACTCATAGCTGAAGCGCTTCGTGCCGAAGCGCTTGTGGGCATAGATGGCCATCGACTTCTTAGCCGCGCCGCGCGAGGCCGCTCCGGCCACGCGCGTCTCGCAGAGCTGGTTGACGGCACTGGCGCTGTCCTCGCCGAAGAAGAATTCGATGTTGATGGGGCGCCGCCAGTCTGTATGCTGGCCGCCGTTGTTGTTGGTAAGGATGCCCAGTTTCGAGTCGTTCAGATATTTGTTGTTCGTCGCGATGGAGACCACGGGCAGCGTCAGCTGGCGGGGGAAGAAGATGTAGCTCTGGGTGACGGAGCGCGGCGACAGCCAGCCCTCGCAGAAGAGCTTGGCACGGATGACACGGGTAGTGCTGAGCGTGAAGGGCACCAGATATTTCGTGCTGCCCACCGTGGGCTCGCTGCCGTCGAGCGTGTAGCGAATCACTGTCCCCTCCGGCGAGCCGTCGGGCACGGAGAGGGCGATGCGCAGCGTATGGTTGCCGGTCAGCACACGGCCTGGCTCGCTGAACACAGGGTCGCCCAGCAGATGGTCGACGTCGCAGATGCCGCCGCTGTTGGCCTCCCCGGGCGATGGTGTCAGCTGGTAGCCCCATTCCGACGAAAGGTCGGTCTTCCGCCCGTAGCTGACGTTCGGCGCAGGCTGCTTCGCCAGCCCCACGACGCTGTCCACCAGCAGGCTGTCGCGAAACAGATAGACCTTGCAGCCCTTTCCTGTCTCCAGCCGGAAGGGAGTGTGACGCCCGCTGCCCACCTTGTCGCAGCAGATCAGCACGTGCTCGCCCGGCATCACTATCTGCGCCGGCAGCTTGTAAGCCTCCTTCGGGTCGGGAGTGATGCCCAGCTGATACTTATACAGCCGCTCGCCCTCGCGGCAGCCGTTATACAGCTCCACCCACGAATCGGGGAAGTCGTTCAGCTCGTCCAGCACACAGTCCACGTTCGACTGCATCAGCTCGTTTATCGTCAAGCTGGAAGCCTGCTGCGCACTGCACGTCGAGGCGGCAAGCAGCAGCAACATTGAAATCAGTAGTGTCTTTCGTGTCATTTGGCGGCAAAGTTACGAAAAGTCGAGCGCAAAACAAAAGAAATTCATTTCTTTTTTTGCCGAGACGGAGTAAGTTCGCCATTTTAATGGCAAAGTTCTTGCAAAAGCAAGCGACGGCAAGCGTCGAGCGACGAAAAAACGAAGGGAAAAACTGTGGCAATAATATAGCAGTTGGCACAGGAATTCTTCTCCGGCGGTAGCCGCTCCCCTCCCCTCAAGGGGAGGGGTAGGGGTGGGGTCTCTAATATCCTTCAGCGAATCTCTTATCGTCTGTTTTTCTCATTGGAAAAAGTTACAGACCCCACCCCTGCCCCTCCCCTTGAAGGGAGGGGAAAGGCTACGGGTAGGCGACCGCAGGTCGGGAATGCGGCTACCGCCGGAGAAGGATTCTTGGGTCAACTGCTATATCGTTACCAAAACTTTTCACATTGCGCTTCTCCTCTTTGATGAATATGAGCAACACTGACAGAGCCGATGTAGTCCTTGCGACAGAACAGCGACAACGACATGCTGTTGAGATTGCCAGCCACAAAAAAAGGACTTTCAGCAACCTGCACAGAGAGGAGGTCTCTCGCGCGCGCGTAATTACGCGCGAGAAAACGTGCTACTAGAGCTACTTTGACGCTAAACAAGCTGACGGGCAAGAAGTTGTCTGTAGCTACAACACTATAATTGGCGCTACTCTGGTAGCTACAGGGAGAGTTTTGTATTTACTGCCGCCGCTTGAAAAAATACTGCCGCCGTTTGAAAAAATACTAACGCCGTTTGAAAAAATACTAACGCCGTTTGGAAAAATACTGCCGCCGTTTGAAAAAATACTAACGCCGTTTGGAAAAATACTAACGCCGTTTGAAAAAATACTAACGCCGTTTGGGGAAATACTGCCGCCGTTTGGAGAAACGCCATCTCCATCTGTACCGGTAGCTACAATAGTAGCGCCGAAGAGAGTGTTGTAGCTACAAACAACGGATTGAAGGACAGCCGGTTAGATGTCAAAGTAGCGCATGTAGCGCCAATTTATAAGAAATATCCCCTTATATGCGCGCGCGAGAGAGTCGTCCATTTCAACTTAGCCACTTTTCTTGTTTTTTGAGCATTTCTAAGGGCTCTTTCATTTAAGCACAGCCAGACAGACAACTTGGCAGTACAATAAATTCGGGTGGCGGCACGTTATATAAATGACAGCAGCCACCGCCCCTGTTTGGGCGGCATCCCTGCCGCCGGGTGCTTGGGTTCTGTT
>JAILFU010000217.1 GCA_024697405.1 Prevotella sp. | reverse complement strand
CACGATGACGAACACCTTCTTCACGCCGAACTTCTCCTTCAGCTCCTTAATCTTCTCGGCGATTTCCTGACTGACCTCGGCAGGAACATTCACGTCAGCGAACACTACGTCGTTACCGACAATATTCTTCTGCTCTTCGTTCTGGGGAGCAGCGGCCCCGTTTTGCATTTGTACGTCCATTTTCTTAAAACGATTAAAAGTTATTTTGCTTATGCACTTAATAATAGTGTTTGTCTGCAAATAACATAAAGAGGCCACCCAGAATCTGAGTGGCCCGCTTCATAAACAAATTAACTTTCTATGTAAGTAGAGCGACTACTTCACATCAGCACCGTACAGCTCAACCCACTGTGATGCACCCGTCTGCGATGCAGTACCGAAGATGCGGAACGGATGCAGGTCGAACTCCTTGGTGATGCTGGTATCATCCTGAGAGGCTTCCATGCCACCCTGAGTGAAGATACAGCCAGCGAGAGTGACAATCTCAATGGCGTTGGAAGCTGCGCCTCCCACGTTAAGAGTTGCGTCACTGCCAAGTTCGTTGACCCAGTTGACTTTCAGGTTGAACTCACCGATACCCATCATCGTACCATCGGGGCTGGCAGCACGGATAGCGGCCTGAGTGCCATAAGGCAGAGTGATGGATGCAGTGTACTCGACATTGCCGAAGCCGCGCTTACGGGGCTGGCCGCCGATACCATAGATGTTCTCCAGCTTACGCTCGGTGTTCCAAGAGATTGCAGTACAATCCAGGAGCATGGTCTGATTGAAATCATCCACACCGCTCGTAGGGGTCAACTCAATCATTGACCAACTACATGCTACGTTATTGATTGTTGTTGCCATATTGTCTTGTGTGTTAAGAGTTAAGCATTAGTGAGAGCAAAACCTTCAGTGACATTGAAGATACCAGTCTCACCGCGAGGAGTGAGTGCGTAGGTGATGTTCAGAGCGTCATCGGTCAAAATGCTCTGGCCAGCAGGGATATTGACCTTCTTACCGCTAATCTGAGCGTTGTTGGTGCCAGGCTCAACCATGTTGGCATTGAGGGCACGGACAACAATGTCCTGAATAATCGAGAGAGATACCTGAGAGAGTTCGCCAGTAGCAGCGTTCACATCCCAATCGTCATGCACATAGGGGAGCAGTGCGCGACGGACTACGCGGCGGCTCTTGTTGATGACGCGGACACGCGAAATCTTGCAGTAGTCGCCCTGCGAGAGGGTCTGGTCGCTGGAGAAGAACACTGCGTTCTCAAGACCGTCGTAGGTGGTGAGGAAGCAGTAACCCTTCTTATGGAGATACTGGTTGCGCTTCTGGTAGCTGAGAGTGTTGATGTTGGTGTATGCAGCAGCTGCACCCCATGCACGAGCACCAGCAGTGCCAGTGACAACCAGATTACCGAAGCCAAGCTCGGCAGTGGTGGTCACGTTGGCGAGGTTGAAGTGTGCTACGTGGGCAATGCTCTCATTTGCAGTAGCAACGGCCAGACAAGCCAGAGCAGCACCGATGTTACCAACCTGCACGAAGGTAGCGTTGGTCTGGTCGATGAGCTTCAGCTGGAGGGCATGAGTAGCAGAACTTGCGCTCTGACCAATCATCATGGCTACCTTCGGGAAGTCATAGGCGGTCAGGTCGGGCAGTTCCGTGTAGTCAATCTCCACCTCGTCTGCAATAGGAGCATTGAGGACGATGACCACAGGAGCGTTGCCGTCATAGTTCGTCACGCCGCACTTGCCACCAAGAACTTCAGCCTGCAACTCCAGCTTCTTCAGAACATTGTCATCGGGAACTGCGAGTGCGGTTGACTTCAGGTAGTAGTCCGTGTTGGCTGCAACCTCGGTCTCGCTGGCTGCGACATAGGATGTGCCGCTCAGCTTGTAGTAACCGTTGGTAGAGGGGTTGCCAGTCGGGTTAGCAACCTTCGTGTACACATCTTCCCTGGCTGAAATAGGCTTGGAAGTCCAAACGCCGATGTGGTCGATGATACCACCAGCGGCAACCTGCATCTTCTCAACAGCCGTGAAGTCTGCGTCATTGGTGGAATCCATGAACGACACAAACAGGCGATGGCCATTTCCAGCAAGTGTGAAGAAGTCGTCAAGGTGCTTCTTAGGCAGCCCCAACATAACAGTCTCGTCGATACCAGCGGCCTTCATGTCATCAATACTGTTCAGCTCGACAATATTGCCATTAGCAAAGGTCGTAGCGGCAGTACCGGCACCAAGGGCAGTTGCCAGTCCACCTACGAGAGCGGTATCAAAGATAATACCACCAACAGCCTCGGTGCTGGCCACAACATCACTGGTAATCTGATTGTCAAGGTCGGTGAGAAAAACACCGCCAAGATTTGTTTTACTTGCCATACTTGTTGTCTTTTATTGTTTGTAATACTTGTTGACATAGAACTTGGCATCCTTGCGGAGATATTCTGGGGCAGTAGCCTGATGAACAAAACCGCGAGAAGTAATCCACATTGACTTCATGTGAGGATTCAGCTTCATAGCCTGCTCCACCATCGGGTCAAGAGGCGCTTCAACTTTTGGCTTTACAACCTTTGTCTCAGCTGGCTTCTGCTGGGGTGCTTGCTCTTTTGGTTTCTGAGGTGTTTCAGTCGTTGGCTTCTTTACCTCAGGATTTTCTTTTGCTTTTCTTGCCATATTCTTTAGTTTTAAGTAAGGGGAGTTTTTAAGGCTCCCCTCACGTTATCACTCAGTTAAGCCTAACTACGAGTGTAGTAGGTTTCGCCCTGCTGCTGGGTGGTGTCGTTGGTCAGCGAATAAACATCACCAGACTTGGTGTACCAGCCCTCAGTCTTAGGATTCTTGGCAGTGTAATACGTCTTCTGGTCGTTCACACTGGTGTCCTCAGAAGCGGAATAGGTGCTACCACTCTTCTCGAAGTAGCCGCTGGTCGAAGGATTGCCAGTAGGCTCAGCAACCTGCGCGTACAGTGCATCACCAGTTACAGCCGAATAGGTGTAAGAAGGTGTGGGTGCGGGAGAGCTACCTACTGTAGCAGGGATGTGGGCGATAATCTCCTTCGGACGGACGATGTTGATGTCCATCTTGAGCAGCATCTTGAAGAAGTACAGCTCAGAGTTGGCCTGAAGCTTCTCGACCTGAAGCACGTTCTCGTCGTTGGCGTAGTCAACACCCATCCAGAGGTTAGAATCGTAACCAGTGGTGAACACACCCATTACGATGGTGTCCTCAGGCAGAGCGACCATAGGAATGATACGCTTGCCCTGGAACAGATGCTGGTTCTCAGTGCGGTTGTCGCTGTACTTGAAGGTCTTGTCGCTGAGGTACAGGTTGTACTTGTCCCAAGTGGTGTAGTCCATCAGGATAACGAGACCCTGCTTCTTACGAACCTTCGGGGGAAGAGCCTGCCACATAGCGAACAGCTCGGCCTCAACAGCAGCACCGTTGGCGAAAGCGCCAGTGCCAGCGATAGTACACTTGCCACACTTTGCGTCCTCGGTGTCAGCACCAGCGGCTGCGTTCATCAGCAGACGTGCCAAAGCACCGTCGAAATACTTCATAGGACCAGCAGCGTCATCAGCACCGATTTCCAGCGTCTTGCTGTTGCCAGCGTTCAGCTGAGCCTTGGTAGCAGACTTGGCAGCACACCAGATGGCGTGGTTGATGTACTCGGCCTTGCTCTCCATGAGCAGACGAATCATCGTGGCCTGTACCTTCGGGTCAAGCTCACGGAACACGAGGTTGCCGTTGGGCTGGAAGGGTTTGTAATACTGCTCGAAGTCACGAGGATTGAACTCGAAGTAAATCATAAAGTCCTCAGGCTCCAGATAACGCTCAGCGAACACATAGCCGCCCTTAGACTTGCTGGAGTCAGGAGTAGCAACGTGGTCCTGAATAATCTCACCCAACTGGACGCTGGGCAGAGCATACTTCTTCTGAATACCACTCTTGATGTGGATAAGACCTTCCTTGTAGGTCTCATTCTCTTGCGCGGTGTAGGTCAGCAGGTCCTCAAGAACCTCACCAGTATAATTGGTCTGACCGGCATTAAACGTAAATGCTCCCATTGTTCTTTATTGGTTTTTGTTAATACTTTTGTTGATTAGTCCATCTTGCGGAACTCGAACTTGTCGCCTACAACCTCGTCAACCTTGGCCTTCAGCTTCTCTTCCTCGGACTTGATCTCCTCTGAAGCCTTAGGAGCCTCGGCTGTGCCAGCCTTCTTGCCCAAGTCCTCACGAGCGGGGATGCTGTCAAGAGCCTTCTTGGTCAGGTC
>JAILFU010000177.1 GCA_024697405.1 Prevotella sp. | reverse complement strand
ATTTTCTCAATCCCTGCCGGACGCGCTTTTTCGACGAGGAATTTCTCATTTTCTCAATTTCTCATTTTCTCAATCCCTGCCGGACGCGCTTTTTCGACGAGGAATTTCTCATTTTCTCATTTTCTCATTTTCTCATTTTCTCAATCTCTGCCGGACGCGCTTTCGACAGGGAATTTCTCATTTTCACATTGTCATAATTTCTCATTTTCTCATTTTCTCATTTTCTCATTTTCTCATTTTCTCATTTTCTCATTTTCTCAATTTTTTTGCACCTAGGTATACTTAGGGTGTATTTTGGGTGTGAAATCGCTGGAAACACTCGTATATTCGCATAACTAGAAGTTATAGGAAAACTTTCGTGGGTTATGCCCCCTGTTTGTCAGTTCTGACGCCGGGGAAGGACTGCCTGACGGTTAAAAAATATTAAAGTTTGAAGTTTTATTCCTTGATGGAACTTGTATGTCGAAGAAAATGTGTACCTTTGCACCCTGTTTGGAGTAAGTTACTAAAAAAGTACACATTTAAAGCGTATAATAGACATGTCTAAAGTTTGTCAAATCACAGGAAAGACGGCACAGATTGGTAATAATGTGTCGCACTCGAAGCACCGCACAAAGAGGAGCTTCGACGTAAACCTGTTCAGCAAGAAGTTCTTCTATGTGGAGGAGGACTGTTGGATTCAGCTGAAGATCAGCGCTGCCGGTCTTCGCCTGATTAATAAAGTGGGTCTCGATGCTGCTCTGAAGCAGGCTGTTGCCAAGGGCTACGTCGACTGGAAGGACATTAAAGTGATAGGAGACTAATACCATGGCAAGCAAGAAAGCAAAAGGCAATCGAGTGCAGGTCATTCTGGAGTGCACCGAGATGAAGAACAGTGGTCTTCCCGGCACCAGCCGTTACATTACGACGAAGAATCGTAAGAACACGCCTGAGCGCATGGAGCTGATGAAGTATAACCCCATCCTGAAGAAGATGACGCTTCACAAGGAAATCAAGTAAGAGGGTTAAAGGTTAAAAGTAAAACAGTAAAAAGGTAAAACTATGGCAAAGAAAGTAGTTGCTACCCTCCACGAAGGTTCGAAGGACGGTCGGGCATATTCCAAGGTCATCAAGATGGTGCGCAGCCCGAAGACGGGTGCCTACATCTTCGACGAGCAGATGGTTCCCAACGAGGCTGTGAAAGACTTCTTCAAGTAATCACTGGCATAACAGCTTTTCATAAAGCGCGACATACTGAGCCGCTACCTTGAGATAATCATGGTGGCGGCTCACGTATTCTATGCTCTGACGCTTTAGCAGGGGCAGCCGCTCGGGATGGAGCACCAGCTGCTCCAGCTCGTGGAAGACACTTTCATAGCTGGGCTGCACATTGACGATGGGGCGCAGCTCCTGCTCACCCAGGATATCGTAGCTCTCAGGCTCGCCGCCCCCTATGCAGACTATGCCTTTCGACATGGCCAGCAGCGGGTTCATCGAAGGGGTATAGCTGTAGAGCTGGTCGAGGATGGCATCGCTGCCGTCCATCAGCTGCTGGTACTCCGCAAAAGGCACACCCTCGGCCTTGACAATCTCCATGCGGTCAGGATATTTTTCGCCGACGGCCTCGGCAGCTCGCAGCATGATGTCGGTGCCCTTGTAGGCACTGCGGCCACGGCTGATGCCGATGAAGAGGCGTAATTTGAAGTGAGAGGTGAGAGGTGAGGGGTGAGAACTGAGAGGTGAGAACTGAGAACTGAGAGGTGAAGGGTGAGAGGACGCTGGGCTAACAATCGGCAGGGGGATGAACTGCAGTTTATCTGCAAAGTGTGGCTGATAACAGACATAGTATTCGTAGAGTCCGGCGACGATGGCGTCACAGTCGTGGGCCATCATGCGGTTCAGCTTTTCCTTGTCGGTGGCCAGCCAGTCGCGACGGGCTTCCATGGCGGGCGCATCGGTGCGCCATTCCTGGCCTATGTTGAAGTCGCTGTAGCGAAGGGGCCTGCGGGTGAGGCATTCGTTCACCCAGTAGTAGTCCATGCCCATGGCGCAGAGCACCACCTTCCTGTTGTGGCGGCGCAGGTAGCGGTAGACGGGGAAGAGGCGGCGGGCTTTCAGTTCCAGGAACATGGGGTTGATAAGCTGCACGATGTCGTAGCCCTTCAGACGGGGAAGCAGCGCATAGACCCTTGCCAGCAGGCGCAGCCCCCCTACCCTGCCTGCCGGGCGGCTGACATCGATGTCGCGGGGATAGTCTTTCCAGAAGTCGCCGTTTGAAACGACGGTGACCTCATGCCCCATCTCCCGCAGCCCCTTGGCCAGGGTGGCATGCACGTTGCTGTATTCTCCCAGAAGCAGTATTCTCATTTCTCTTGTTTCATCAGCGGAATGATGCGCATCAGCACCGTCAGTCCGACATTTGAGTTTGCCAGGCGGCGGAACAGGCTGTACTTTCGGGTATATTCACGGTCGGGAAGCGGATAGATGTTCTTGCGTTTCAGCTCCTCCAGCTTGCGGTTCAGGTAGTGGCGGCTCTTGGTGAGCAGGATGACATTGTAGATGTAGTCCATCGTCAGCTGGTGCACCCTGCGCTTCAGTGCCAGACGGCTGTCCGTAGGCAGGGTGTCGGCCGTCTTCAGCAGCCGGAACAGAATCTGCTGTGCGTCGTCCAGTCGTTTCAGCCGGTGGCGGATGCTGACATCTGTCATGATGGAGCCGTTTCGCCTGCGGTAGAAATAGGCTTGCGCAGTGGTGCTGATCATCGTGTCGGCCCGGAGCATCAGCAGCGGCGTGAACTCCTCGTCCTCATGGAAGATGCCCGTCGTGAAGCGCAACTCGCTCAGTGCGGTACGCTTGAAGAGATAGCTGCATGCAGAGCCGCAGATATTGTGATGGCGCATGAACTCGCTGCCACTCATGGCAGGGGTGTCGTCGTAGATGGCTGTCGGCTTCACGTCCCTCTGCTCCGACAACTGGAATGCTACCATATCGGTCTTTTGATAGCGCACGAGGTCGAGACAGTGCTCGTAGGCCGTGGTGAGGAGCAGGTCATCGGCATCGACAAACTGCAGGTACTGCCCTGCGGCGGTGCGTATGCCCATGTTGCGGGCGGCACTCAGCCCGCCGTTCTTCTGCCTGACGTAGACAATGTCGTCGAGGCAGTCGCTGAGATGAGCCAGCGGCGACATGCTGCTGCCGTCGTCCACAACAATGATTTCCCGCTCGTAAGGACGCAGCGACAGCTTTCTGATGCTCTCGATGCATTCACGCAGCATCGTGGCAGGCAGGTCGTAGTAGGTGATGATAAAACTGACTAACGGCGTCTGACGGTCGTGTGTATTCTGCATAGTGTCTTGATTCCTAGAAGATAGAGTAATAGGGCTTTCAGTCGCTGGACAGGGCTGAGGCCATGGGTGAAGGGAGAGAGGCGGCGTGTGGGCAACAGCGGCGCCCGGCCAGTGAGGCGGCAAACGTCCAGCTGGATGTCCAGCACGTGCATGTAGTAGCGGTCGTCCTGCCACCGACGCATGGCCTGCAGGTGGGACTCGAGCAGCATCTGCAGCTCCCGGCCGCCGGCCGTGTTGGTAATGCCTTCAGCATTCTCCGTATAGAAGTAGCACCCTTGACTGGTCGTTCTGATGCTGCCGGCCTTCTCCAGGAGGAGGGGCAGCGTGGCCATAT
This sequence comes from Prevotella sp., assembly GCA_024697405.1. Classification (GTDB taxonomy): domain Bacteria; phylum Bacteroidota; class Bacteroidia; order Bacteroidales; family Bacteroidaceae; genus Prevotella. The sequence goes on along the minus strand of JAILFU010000177.1, from coordinate 17,705 downwards.
CCTCAAAGACACGGCCCTTGGGAAACCGGACCTGCTCGAACAGGCTGCGCCGGAAGACCTTGTTGCAGGCGTAGGAATGCTCGTAGGCATGACCCTGAAGCCAGTAGTCGGCAGCATCGTCATACACATGGTCACCAGGCTGAACCAGCTGCTGCCGGGGGGAGCCGTAATGACAGAAGATGGGATATTCCAGCAGGTCGCAGCTATTGGCCACAGGCATCATCCGACTGAAGGTATGTTCGTCGAGCCAGTCGTCGGCATCGACGAAGGTGACATATTCGCCCTGTGCCACCTCCAGCCCGGCATTGCGGGCATCGCTCAGTCCGCCGTTCTCCTTGTGAACGACGTGTATGCGTGGGTCTCTGCGTGCCCACTCGTCGCACAGCTGCGGACAGCCGTCGGGTGAGCCGTCGTCCACCAGTATGAGCTCCCAGTCGCGGAATGTCTGGCCTACGACACTCGTCAGACAGCGTTCCAGCGTGGTCTCATTGCGATAGACGGGTATGATGATGCTCAGTTTCACAGGGACAAAGGTAGTAAAAAGTTAGGAGTTAGGAGTCAGGAGACGGGAGTTTATTCATCTCTCGATAGTTAAAAATGCTTAAGGGTGGCAGATTAACTCCTTGCTCCTGGCTCCAAACTCCTAACTCTTTTGTATTTTTGCAGTTTGAAAAGATTATTGTGGAAGACAAACGCGAAGTCAGCTACAGCCACGTACTGAAATATACCGGTATCTTTGGCGGCGTGCAGGGCCTGAATATCCTTATCGGCCTTGTGCGCAACAAGGTCGTGGCCTCGCTGCTGGGTCCTGCCGGCATGGGCTTGGCGGCGCTGTTCAACAGCGTGGTGAACTTCATCTCGCAGGCCACCAACCTGGGCATCTCGTTCAGCGCCGTGCGCCATGTGTCGGAGCTGTTCGACGCTGGCGACGAGGCGCGCATCCAGCATTTCGTGAAGGTGGTGCGTGCCTGGAGCCTGCTCACCGCACTGATGGGCATGCTGCTCTGCATGCTGGCAGGCCCGCTGCTCAGTGCCTACACCTTTGCCTGGGGCGACCATACGCTGCACTTCGTCCTGCTGGCCCCTGCCGTGGGGCTGATGGCCGTCACCGGCGGCGAGACGGCCATTCTGAAAGGTGCTCGCCGCCTGAAGTCGCTGGCCATCATCCAGCTGCTGTCGGTGCTGCTGGCGCTCGTCATCTCCGTCCCCATCTACTATTTCTTCGGCGAGGCAGGCATCGTGCCCGTCATCGTCCTCATGGCGCTGGCCCTGGCGCTGGCCACCAGCTACCATTCCCTGCGCCTCTACCCCCTGCAGCTGCATGGTGCCAAGGGCATCCTGGGCGAGGGCATGGAGATGGTGCGGCTGGGCGTGGCCTTCGTGCTGGCAGGCATCTTTGGCAGCGGTGCTGAAATGCTGATTCGCTCCTACCTGAACGTGACGGGCGACCTCGACGTGGTGGGCCTCTACAACGCCGGCTTCCTGCTCACCATCACCTACGCCGGCATGGTCTTCTCGGCCATGGAGACCGACTACTTCCCCCGTCTGTCGGGCGTGGCCGCCGACAGCCTCCGCATGTCGGAGACGGTAAACCGCCAGATAGAAGTGTCGCTCCTGCTGGTGTCGCCCATGCTGGCCGTGCTCATGCTGCTCTTGCCCGTGCTGGTGCCCCTGCTCTTCCGCAGCGACTTCCTGCCCATGGTGCCGATGGCCCAGGTGATGGTCTTCTCCATGTACCTCCGAGCCGTCACACTGCCCATCTCGTATATGGTGCTGGCCCGTGGCGACTCGCTGGCCTTCCTGCTCATCGAGGGTTCGGAATCGCTGCTCATGGTGGCGCTCATCGTCCTCGGCTACGAGCACTGGGGACTGCTGGGCACAGGCATTGCCATCGACGCCACCTACGTGCTCGACCTCATCATCGTCTATGCCTACACCCACATGCGCTATGGCTATCGCGGCACGCTGCCCGTCCTTCTCATTGCCGCCATTCAGGTGCCGCTGGGTGTGGTGGTCTATCTGCTGACGCTCCTGGCCGGCGGACTGCTCTACTGGACGCTGGGCACCCTGGTATGCATGGTCAGCCTTACAGTCTCCATCTACATCCTCCACCAGAAGTCGTCACTCTGGAAGGCGCTGACGGAAAAGCTACGCTCCCGATTCCATGCCGATGCCTAGGGTCACCGTCCTCGTTGCCGTGTACAATGCAGAGCCGTGGCTGCCCCGCTGCCTCGACTCACTGCGCTCGCAGACGCTCTGCGACATACAGGTGCTCTGCGTCGACGACTGTTCCACCGACGGCTCGCTAGCCCTGCTGCGGCAGTATGCAGACGGCGACCCGCGTTTCGAGGTGATACATCTGGAGAGAAACCAGGGGCAGGCCCATGCCCGCAACGTAGGGCTGGAGCACGCCCGTGGCGACCTGGTGTGCTTCCTCGATGCCGACGACTGGTTCTCGCCCGACGCGCTGCAGCAGGCCGTCAGCGTGATGGATGCCTATGCCGACTGCGACTGCGTGCTCTTCGACCTGCGCTATGAGCAGGCCGACGGCAGCAGCCAGCCCTACCCCATGACTCCCTTCGAGCGGCTCACGGGCGAGGAGGCCTTCCACCTCAGTCTCGACTGGCGTATTCACGGTGTCTACATGGTGCGCACGGAGTTGCACCGCCAATACCCCTACGACGAGACTTGCCGTGCCTACAGCGACGACAACACGTCGCGGCTCCATTTCCTCGCCTCACGCTCGGTGCGCTGCTGCACCGGCGTCTACCACTACCGCCAGCACTTCGCCTCCACCACCCGTGCCGTCAACGTGCGCCGCTACGACTTCCTGCGGGCCAACGAGAGCATGAAGCTCCAGCTGCAGCAAATGGGAGCTGCCGTCGAGGTGATGCGACGCTGGGAGACCATCCGCCTGCTCACGCTGGTCGACGTGTATATGTTCCACCATTATCACAGCCGCCAACTGCCCTACGCCGACCGCGTCTACGGGCTGGCTGAGCTGCACCGCGTCTGGAAGACGCTGGAACGCAATCTTATCGACAAGAAAATCAGCCGCAAGTTCGGCTACCGCCTGATGCCCTGCTGGACGCTCTTCCGCGTCCAGGAGTGCCTGTACTTCACACTGAAAAGATGGAAAACCTGTTAGAACAACTGAACGACAGCCAGCGGGAGGCAGTGGTCTATTGCGACGGCGCCTCGCTGGTCATTGCCGGAGCCGGATCGGGAAAAACCCGCGTGCTCACCTATAAGATAGCCTACCTGCTACAGGAGAAACAGCTGGCTCCCTGGAACATCCTCGCCCTGACCTTCACCAACAAGGCGGCCCGCGAGATGAAGGAGCGCATTGCCCGCCTCGTGGGCGAGGAGCGTGCCCGCTACCTGCAAATGGGAACCTTCCACAGCATCTTCGCCCGCATCCTGCGCAGCGAGGCCCAAGCCATCGGCTACCAGCCGGGCTTCACCATCTACGACCAGGCCGACGCCCGCTCGCTGGTGAAGACTATCATCCATGAGATGCAGCTCGACGACAAGGTGTACAAGCCAGCCACCATTGCCGACCAGATATCGATGGCCAAGAACCACCTCATCCTGCCCGACCAGTTCCCGCAGTGCTCGCTCTTCGACAAGAAACACCCCCATGTGGCCGAGGTCTACAAACGCTATGCCGCACGCTGCCGCCAGGCCAACGCGATGGACTTCGACGACCTGCTGGTGCAGACCTTCCTCCTCTTCGAAGAGCACGAGGATATCAGGCGGAAATACGTGGAGCGATTCCACTATGTGCTGGTCGACGAATACCAGGACACGAACTACGCCCAGCAGCGCATCGTGCTCCAGCTCACCCGCGAGCGCCAGCAGGTCTGCGTGGTCGGCGACGACGCTCAGAGCATCTACAGCTTTCGTGGAGCCAACATCGACAACATCCTCACGTTCAGGGAGTCATACACCAATGCACGTCTGTTCAAGCTGGAGCAGAACTACCGTTCTACGCAGCTCATCGTGCAGGCGGCCAACAGCCTCATCCGCAAGAACGAGCGGCAGATTCCCAAAGACGTGTTCAGCGAGAACGAGCACGGCGAGCGCCTGCTGCTGAAGCCTGCGATAAGCGACCGCGAGGAGGCCGTCATCGTGTGCAACGACATTCGCCGCCTGCGCCGCAAGGAGGGGCTGGAGTGGAGCGACTTCGCCATCCTCTACCGTACCAACTCGCAGAGCCGCAGCTTCGAGGAGCAGATGCGCAAGGACAACATCCCCTACCGCATCTATGGTGGCCTGTCGTTCTACCAGCGCAAGGAGATCAAAGATGTCATTGCCTATTTCCGCACCGTCAGCAACCCCGACGACGAAGAGGCCCTGCGCCGCATCATCAACTACCCCACGCGCGGCATCGGCGACGCCACCGTTCAGAAGATCGTACAGGCGGCCACCCGTCACGCCGTGTCGCTCTGGGCCGTCATCTCCCAGCCCGTCCTTTTCAGCCTTGACGTCGCCAAGAGCACAGCCACAAAACTGGAGAATTTCCGGCTGCTCATCGAGAGCTGGCGGCAACGCATGAACACCGACGATGCCTATACGCTGGGGTATGCCATCATCCAGGAGAGCGGCATAGCCAAGGACATCTACTCCAGCCGCGCCCCCGAAGACTTAAGCCGGCAGGAGAACCTGGAGGAGTTTCTCGCCGGCATGAAGGACTTCGTGGAAATCCGGCGTGAGGAAGGACCACAGGCAGATGCTCTCCCTTCCCTTCACGACGGTATGGAGGTGGGCGAGTCAACAGCGGCACAGACCCGTCTGTCCGACTTTCTGCAAGAGGTGGCGCTGCTCACCGACCTCGACAGCGACAAGGATGCCGACGCGCCGAAGGTGTCGCTGATGACCATCCACTCGGCCAAGGGACTGGAGTTCCCCACCGTCTTTGTGGTAGGGCTAGAAGAAAACATCTTCCCCTCGCCACTGTGCACTGGCAGCATGCGCCAACTGGAAGAGGAGCGACGCCTGCTATACGTGGCCATCACCCGCGCCGAGAAACACTGCATCCTCACCTGCGCCCAAAACCGCTTCCGCTATGGCCGCATGGAGTACGACACGCCGTCGCGCTTCCTACGCGACATCGACCCGAAGCTGCTCCAGGTGGAAGGCACCTTCGGGTCAGAAGACAGCACGTCTTTCCGCGCTGAGAAGCCCTGGCAACGCGCGTCGCAATCGCCAGAGTGGATGCAGAACCCCCGCCCCGTGGCCACACAGTTCAAGGCCGACCCCATGCCCCGTGCCGTACCCCGCCAGAAGCCAGAGCCGCCCGCCGACCCCTTCTCACAAGACTTCAAGAAGCTCCTGCAGACCGCCAGCGGCCGACGCTTACGTCCCCTGTCATCCAGCGCCCCCGCACAGCCAGCCAGCGCTGCAGCTCCCCTTCCTTCGGGAGGCACTGGGGGCGAGCCTTCGGGAAGAGCCGAGGGGGGCCTTCTTCGCGAGGGTGCCGTCATCGAGCACCAGCGCTTCGGCATAGGCACCATCATCCGACTAGAGGGCACAGGCGACAACGAGAAGGCCACCGTGGAGTTCCGAAACACCGGCCCCAAACAACTCCTGCTAAAGTTTGCCAAGTTTAAGGTAATCCAATAAGATAAAAACATACCCCTCGCGCGCGCGTACGCGATAATAGGCGCAAAAAACGAGCTACTTGAGCTACAATAGTGCCAAACAAGCTGATTGGCAGCTAGTTGTCTGTAGCCACAGCCCTCTTTTTGCTGCTACTCTAGTAGCTACAGGGGGAGAGAACTGACGAATGGAAAATGCGAACGCCGTTTAGAAAAATACGAACGCCGTTTGGAAAAATACGAACGCCGTTTGAGAAAATGCGAACGCCATTTGGGAAAATGCGAACGCCGTTTGGGAAAATGCGAACGCCGTTTGGGAAATGCTAATGCTGTTTGGGACTGTAGCTACATCAGTAGCACCAAAAAGAGGGCTGTAGCTACAGACATCATCCTGCAATTCAGAAAGTTAGATGACAAAGTAGTGCGAGTAGCGCGATTTTCGCACGTTTATTACGCGCGCGCGTGAAATAATCATATAGAAAGTATCCCTCCGAATAAACATTGAAGAACGACAATGTCTCAGTGGAAAAGTTAGAGCCCCCACCCCAGCCCCTCCCCGTAAGGGCAGGGTTCAAGAGGGGAGCGCCATTTGGGTCAGTTTATCAGTATCAGTAAATTCAGGGGCAACTGCAATATCGTTGCCTACAGTAAAGTGAGCTGCCACAGCTGGGCATTGGAGTAGCTGTTGCCGTCGAAGAGCCAGTCGGCGAGTGTGGCGTTGCAGGTGTAGCCGGTGCTGCGGAACAGGCTCTGGGCAGGGCTGTTGGCCTCGTCAACGATGGCATAGAGCTGATGCAGGTGGAGGATGCTGCGGGCATAGCTGTGAAGGGCTGCGAGGGCGGCTTGGGCGTAGCCCCTGCGGCGGAAGGGCTTCTCAATGACAATGCCCACTTCGGCACGCAGGTGGCGGGGGTCGAAACTGACCAAGTCGGCCAAGCCCAGCACCTGGCCGTCGGTGTTTTCAATGACCAAGCGCACCTGCCTGTCAGCATAGATATCGCCTGAGGAACGGGCGATATAGTCGTGGAGGGTATAGCGCGAATAGGGCACATTGGTGGAGCCGACGCCCCATAGCTGCATATCGTTCTCGATGCGATAGAGGATGTCGAGGTCTTCAGGCTCTATGGCTCTCAGCCTGACGGAGGGCAAACGGTGGTCGTTCATTGAATAATCTCCCTTTGAGTGATGATGGTCTTCGTAAGGCTGCTGTAGGTGCCAATCAGGGCATGGCCGGAGTCGGGGCTGGAGGCATGGGCGATAATCTGGCTGAAAGAGAACAAATCTGTGTCGTAGACAGAAGCCCCCCCTATGGCCCCCAAGGGGACTTCTATAGTACTGCTGACAGAGGAAGCATCTATCGTGTCCCCCTCGGGGGACGAAGATGGAGCAGTTGGGGCTACCTGAACGAAACGGGCAGTGAGCCCTCGGCGGCGTGCCAGACTGCGGCATTGCTCAATCATCGGGGCGGAGCCGATGAAGCAGTAGTTCATGGGGGTATGGGCCTTCGCGTCGAAGCCCAACGCACGGCGCAGGCGCTGACAAAGCATCTGCGCCACTGCAAGACAAGCACGGAAATAGATGGCGAGCTTGATGGGGATGGTGACGAAGAGCGACTGGTGGCTGTAGTGCTTGCGGAAGAAGATGAGCATGGCTTGATAGAAGACATGAACATAGCGGTAGCTAGACTTCTGGGTAGACTCGCCCTTGTAGTGGACGATGGAGGCGGGCACATACCAGTTCTCCCAGCCGCCACGCCTGATGCGGAAACTAAGGTCGATGTCTTCGCCGTACATGAAGAAATCCTCGTCGAGCAGACCCACCTGGTCGAGTGCCTCACGGCGCAGCATGCAGAAGGCACCGCTCAGCACCTCAATCTGACCCGGCTCGTCCCACGACAGATGGCTCATGTAGTAGCGGCGGGAGAAGCCGAGCATCTTCAAGAGAGATACCCAGGGCGTAGGGAGGCTACGGCGCGACTCGCGTGCCAGTGTGCCGTCGGCATTATGCATCTTCACCCCCACTCCACCAGCCTTTGGATGCGTGTCCATGAAAGCCAGCACCTGCGTAAGGCTGTCTTCGGCCACGAAGGTGTCGGGGTTGAGCAGCAGCACATACTGGCTCTGTGTCTGGCGTATAGCTATGTTATTGGCACGGGCGAAACCCAGGTTATGTCGGCTTTCAATGATGGTAATGTCATCCTTGAACCGGCGGGAGAGATAACAGACTGTGTCATCCTGCGAGTCATTGTCGACCACGACGATATTGTAGTCGATGCCCTGCGCAGCCCGCTGTACACTGACGATGCACTGCTCCAGATAGTGGCGCACATTGTAGCTGACGATAACAACAGTTAACTTCATATAGCCCTCTCAGCCCCCCTTTCGTCCACAGAAGTCCCCCTTTCGTCCACAGAGGGGGACACGATAGCGTCATCCTCCGGCTGCTGAACTACAGAAGCACCTTCGGGAGCCGTAGGAGGGTCTTTCACCTCCGACTCACAACGGCCCATCGTAGGAACAACGAAAGGCATACAGAGCAGGGCGACAACCGCCAGATAGCCGTAAGAGGCCTCAAAGCCGAAAGCATAATAGAGGAAAGTGTTTACCACCAGCAGCATACCCATGCAGACAAGGCGGATGGTGCCCCAACGGGCGAGGGCAGGAGCCTTCCGCCGGAGGAGGTCGGCACTGACTGGCTTGAACTTAAACAACCGCAGCGACAACGGCAGCAGTCCGATGGTGAGCAGGATCATCAGCGTTGAGCAGACGAACTGCACACCCCGTGAAGGGCTGACCCAGATGGTCATGTCCAGCTGCAGGAACTCTCCACAGACATATAACGCAGCTGCCACCAGCAGGAAGCCGCAAAAGAGCGCCATCAATATGTTTCTTGTCTTTTTCACCTTTTGTATTTACGATTTTACGATTTGACTATTTACAATTTACTATTTATTGACGATTTAACGATTTACAATTTATTCAAGTTTCGGAAGTTCTGCACAGCCGATGCCGTAGGCATCAGACATTGATAGCCAGCCATTTCAATGGCTGGTGACAGGTTGTGGTAGGTGGCGTGCCGTAGGTACGCGATATGGGTTGGATGCTGTCGCGTACCTAAAGGCACGCTTTTCCACCGTCCCTTTATACCAGCCATTGTAATGGCTGGCTACCAATGTCATGCCCCTATGGGGCTGGCTGCGCATCGCTTTCATAGCTTGCGAAACTTGAACTATTTATCATTTAGGCCTTCGGCCGCATTTTTCATTTATCATTTATCATTTATAATTTAGGCCTTCGGCCGATACGGCCCCCGTTCATTTTTCATTTCCCTCAAAGGGTGTACGGTTAAGAATGGAGCGCCCCAAGGTCACTTCGTCGGTGTACTCCAGCTCGTTGCCTACGGCTATGCCCCGGGCGATGACGCTGACGGCGACGCCTGTAGGGGCCAGTTTGCGGAAGATGTAGAAGCTGGTGGTGTCGCCCTCCATGGTGGAGCTGAGGGCGAGGATGACCTCCTTCACCTGACTTTCTCCTACTCTCTGCACCAGCGAGTCTATCTGCAGGTCGCTCGGGCCTACGCCGTCCATCGGGGAGATCAGTCCGCCCAAGACGTGATAGAGCCCGTGGAACTGCATGGTATTCTCGATGGCCATCACGTCCTGGATGTTCTCCACGACGCAGATGGTGGCGGCGTCGCGGCGGCTGTCGGAACAGATGGGGCAGAGGTCGGTGTCGCTGATGTTGTGGCACGAGCGACAGTATTTCACTTCCCGCTTCATGGTGGCGATGGCCTCGGCAAACTGTTCCACCTCGACTGTCGACTGGCGGAGCATGTGGAGCACCAGCCGCAGGGCTGTCTTGCGGCCTATGCCCGGAAGCGTGGAAAACGCCTGTACGGCACGTTCAAGTAGACGGGACGGATACTGCTGCATGGGGGGCTATTTCATCTTTTTCCTATTGTGCCAGTTCAGAGAGTTCCAGCCAGCGCATGGACTTCTCGTCGAGTTCGTCATTAAGCAATGGCAGGCGCTTGCTCATAGCGGTAATCTCATCTACGGAAATACTTCCCGAGCTGAGGGCGTCCTCTATCTGTTTCTTCTCGGCCTCCAGGGCAGCAACATCCTTTTCGAGCTGCTCAAACTCGCGTTTCTCCTTGTAGGACAGCTTGCGCTTAGTCTCACCCCCAGCGTCTCTCCCAAGGAGAGGGGAATGACTGGACTTGCCGTCAGAAGTGCCTGCGGAAGAGCTACGTGCTCCTCTCTCCTTGGGAATGGGGTCGGGAGTGAGGCTGGTGAGGCTCCTATACTGTGTATAGTTGCCGGGGAAGTCACGGATGACGCCATTGCCCTTGAAAACAAGCAGGTGGTCGACCACCTTGTCGGTGAAGTAGCGGTCGTGGCTGACCACGATGACACAGCCGGGAAAGTCCTGAAGATATTCCTCAAGGATTTGCAGCGTGACAATATCGAGGTCGTTGGTCGGCTCGTCGAGCACCAGAAAGTTGGGATTGCGCATCAGCACAGTACAGAGGTAGAGCTTGCGCCGCTCGCCCCCGCTGAGCTTATACACATAATTATATTGCTGCTCGTTGGTGAACAGGAAATATTGCAGGAACTGGCTGGCAGAGTAGTGGCGTCCCTGTCCCAGGTCGATGTAGTCGGCTATGTCGCGGACAACGTCTATCACCTTCTGCTTCTCGTTGAACTGCAGGCCCTCCTGCGAGAAATAGCCGAAGCGGACGGTTTCACCGATGACGATGCGCCCCTCGTCAGGCTGCAGCTCGCCAAGCAGCATTTTCAGAAAGGTGGACTTCCCCGTGCCGTTGCTGCCAACGATACCCATCTTCTCGAAACGGGAGAAGTTATAGTAGAAGTCCTTCATGATGCACACGTCGCCGAAGCGCTTCGAGACGTACTGGCACTCGAAAATCTTGCTGCCTATATATACATTGTTGGCTTTTAGCCGGATGGCACGCTCCTCAATGCGGGCCTTGGCCACGCGCTCCAGCTCGTAGAAAGCATCTTCACGGGCACGGGCCTTGTGCCCTCGTGCCTGTGGCATGCGGTGCATCCATTCCAGCTCGGTACGGTAGAGGTTGTTGGCACGGGCAATCTCTGCTCTCCTATTGTCGATGCGCTCCTGGCGCTTCTCCAAATAGTAGGAATAGTTGCCGCGATAGGTATAGATGGTGTGGTCGTCGAGTTCCAGAATGACAGAGCAGACGCGGTCCAGGAAATAGCGGTCGTGGGTGACCATGAGCAGCGTCCTGTTGCCCCGGCCAAGGTAGCCTTCCAGCCATTCAATCATCTCCAGGTCGAGATGGTTGGTAGGCTCGTCGAGTATCAGGAAATCGGGTTCGAGGATAAGCACATTGGCCAGCGCCACACGTTTCTGCTGACCGCCGCTGAGCTGTCCCATGGGCTGCTGGAGGTCGCGTATCTTCAACTGGGTGAGAATCTGCTTCGCCTTGAGCACTTTCTCTTCATTACCCTGATGGTTGAAACAGGCATCGAGCACGGAGTCTTCGGGGTTGAACACAGGTGTCTGCTCCAGAAAGCCCACCTTCAGGTCACGGCGGTAGATGATGGAACCGCTGTCGTAGCCCTCTTTCCCGCAGAGGATGGAGAGCAACGTCGACTTGCCGGTACCGTTCTTGGCTATCAGGCCAACTTTCTGCCCTTCGGCAATGGAGAAACAGATGTCTTCGAACAGCAAGAGCGCCCCAAACGATTTCGTCAGGTTCTGAACGTCAAGGTATGGGACTTCCTTAGCCATGGTTTTTTTCAGAGGCTCTTGTTGATACTTTCTATGTAGTCGAGCACCTCGTCCCTACCCTGCCCTTTCTCGGCGGAAGTGATGAAAAAGGGGGGCATCTCCTCCCATGTCTCGAACATCTTCTGCTTGTAGGTCTCGACATTCAGCCGCACCTTGGACGCAGAGATCTTGTCGGCTTTGGTAAAGAGAATGGCGAAAGGAATACTCGATAGCCCCAGCCAGTTCATAAACTCCAGGTCAATAGGCTGAGGCTCCAGGCGCACATCGATGAGCACGAACGTATTGACCAGCTGTTCACGGCCCAAGAGGTAGCCGCGAATCATCTGGTCGAGCTTCTGAACCTCTTTCTTCGAGCGCTTGGCAAAGCCATAGCCAGGCAAATCCACCAGGTACCACTCCTTGTTGATGATGAAGTGGTTGATGAGCAGTGTCTTGCCGGGTGTGGCCGATGTCTTGGCCAGTCCTTTGTGGCAGCAGAGCATATTGATGAGGCTCGACTTTCCCACGTTCGAACGGCCTATGAATGCATACTCCGGCTTTGTGTCTTTCGGACACATAGAGACCATCGGAGACGAGATGACAAACGCTGAACTCTTAATGTCCATTTATCTGATTCTATCGAGTGAGCGAACAACCCTTTCGTCGTGGACGATGCCCTTGCGGGCCAGGAACACGAACAGGATGGCAAGTGCCGGCAGGGCGTAGTTCCAATGCATCGTGTCGGCAGTGGCATAAACAGCCAGCAGCAGATACCAGGCCAGGAGCAAGGCCATGGGCAGGAGGCAGAGATTCGACTGCAACTTCCGGTTCTTGTAAAGGGGAACTATAGCCAAGGCGGCAAGCGCAGCCACCGCCAGGATGACCATCTGCAAAGCCGTGCCGCCTCCGGCAATGAGACATACCAGCACGCAGACAGCTGCCAGCACCAGATACCAGGTTTGAGGCCTAAGCATAGTTACGATTTAATGAAAGATTAAAAAACACTCAATTCTCCAGAACCTGCTGCTGAGCAGCTTCCTTCGTCGGGTCACGCCAGTAGACTTTTCCGTCGACAAATTCTTCCGTAGCCAGCAGTGTGGGCTTCGGCAGCTTCTCGTAGTAGCGCGAAATCTCTATCTGCTCACGGTTCTCAAACACTTCTTCCAGCGAATCGTTGTAGCTGGCAAACTCAGCGAGCTTCTTCGACAGGTCTTCCTTAATCTGTACGGAAATCTGGTTAGCACGCTTGGCAATGATGGCCACGGTCTCATAGATGTTGCCGGTCTCATCGCACAAATCCATAATGTTGCGCGTCACGGTATTTACCGGAGCCTTCGACTTCTTGTAATCCATATTTCTTTGCCCCCTAAACCAGGGGGGAGGGTCTGAACAAGCGCAAATACAAACCCTATTATTATAATTGTATTGTTATTGTTTTCGGGAAATTGGCCGTCTGCGCTTGTTCAGACCTCCAACTCCCTCGCTTGGCTTTATTGTCTGGCTCGTCAAGAACTTGAGGGGCTAGGGCTTCAGTCGCCTATCACCTTCTTGCACTTGGCAATGAACTTGTTAGCCAGCGCACAGTCCTTCGAATCAGGGAACTCGTTCAGGAAACCATAGCACTCGTCCTCCGCATCGCGATAACGCTCCAGCTGCTTGTCGGCCGACGAGTTCTCGGCCAGTTCGAACTTGCTCTTCATGATGAGCAGCGAGAAGTCCTCACGCCACTTCGAGTAGGGATACTGCTTCAGGGCATTCTGCGCCGTAATGATGCTGGCTATATAGTTGCTCTCGTTGTTCGAATTGATGTTTCCGAAGTAGCCGCCCAAATTATAATATAGTTGTGCGGAGAGCAGCTCCTTCTGCACCAGCTTGTCCTGCAACTCGAAGAGGCGCTCCTGGGCCTTGGGACGAAGCTCCGAGTCGGGGAAGAAATCCATGAACTGCTGGTAGGCGTTGATGGCACCGATAGTGGGTGTCTGATCGAGACGCGGCTCAGGTGCTCCCTCATAGAGCGACTGCCCCACATAGAACGAGGCCTGCTCAGCATAGTCGCCCTTGGGATAGGTCTGGTAGTACTTCTTGAAGGTGGCTGAAGCCGACTCGTAGTCACGGCTCATGTATTCCGACATCCCCAGCATGTAGAGCGCCTCCTGGGCATCGTCCGTACCCTTCTTCGGCGTTATCAGATCCATCAGCAGCGTGGCGGCACGGCTATACTTGCCTTCTGCAAAGCTCTGCTTGGCGTATTCATAGCGATAGTCAAGGTCGTCCGTCTTGAAGACCTTGTTGAATTCACCGGAACAGCTTGCCAGAAACAGAGCCAGAAAGCACAAAAAAGATGTATCTCTTCTCATCACGTTCGATTTTGAAGTGCAAAAGTACGCATTTTCCCACAAAAAACAAAGACTTTATAGCTTTTTTTCACGAAACACAACGTAGTTTAGGGAAAAAACGCATCGGGCAACGATGGACACCCCCTGACGAAAGGTCACAAAGTCAGGCCGTAAACGGCAGGGGAAAGGCTGCTTATGGTGCACCGCCAAGGAGAAGCGGGGATTGTGTTCCCGCACAATAAAAATTATTAAAAAAACTTTGCAAAAAGTTTGCAGCATTAAGAAAAGTTCACTACCTTTGCATCGTTATCCTGAAAACAATCTTTTTACCTTAAAAGAACTAATACCTATTGAAGATAGAAGCGATTGGCTGTGAAGTCCGTCGCTTTTGTCGTTTTTTGTTTGGCAAGTTCACTTTTTATTCGTACCTTTGCACCATGATTACAAAGAAACCTCTTCTTGGGCTGGACACCAGCGAGCTGAAAGGCATCTGTGAGTCACTCGGCCTGCCTGCATTCACAGGCGGGCAAATGGCGAAATGGCTCTACGAAAAGCAGGTGACAGACATCGCTCAGATGACCAACCTCTCGAAAGCAGCACGAGAACGGCTGGCCGAAGAATACGAGGTGGGAGCCATGCCGCCGATAGCAAGCCAGCAGTCGGCCGACGGCACCGTGAAGTACCTCTTTCCAGTAGGCGGAGAGAATGACAGCTTCGTGGAAACAGTCTTTATACCTGAAGGGGAAAGAGCCACGCTCTGTGTCAGCTGCCAGATAGGATGCAAGATGAACTGCCTCTTTTGCCAGACTGGGAAACAGGGCTTTCAGGGGAACCTCTCCGCCACAGACATCCTCAACCAGATCTACTCGCTGCCGGAACGCGACCGCCTGACCAACGTGGTGTTCATGGGACAGGGCGAACCGATGGACAACCTCGACGCCGTGCTGAAAGCCACACAGATACTAACTGCAGCCGACGGCTATGCATGGAGCCCCAAACGCATCACCGTAAGCTCCGTAGGTGTAAAGTCGAAGCTTAAACGTTTTCTTGATGAGAGCCAGTGCCACGTGGCCATCTCCATGCACTCTCCGCTCCATGAGCAGCGGCTGATGCTGATGCCTGCTGAACGGGCCATGCCCATCAGCGAAACCATCAGGCTGCTACGCCAGTATGACTTCACCCACCAGCGACGCTGCTCTTTCGAGTATATCTGCTTCGGCGGGCTCAACGATTCGCCTGCACATGCCAAGGAGATTGTCAAACTGGTTAAAGGGCTGGAATGCCGCATCAACCTCATACGGTTCCACACCATACCCAACGTGGCACTGCCACCCACAGACACGCAGCGGATGGAGCAGATGCGCGACTATCTGACGGCGAACGGCGTGTTTGCCACCATACGAGCCAGCCGGGGAGAGGACATCCTGGCGGCATGCGGTTTGCTCTCGACAGCTAAGAAAGAAGAAAAACATGAACCTAACATTATAATAAAGTAATATGGAAGACAAGAAAATCAGAGTTGCCATCACCCACGGCGACACCAACGGCGTGGGCTATGAAGTAATATTCAAGGCATTTGAAGACCCCGCTATGCTGGAGCTTTGCACACCCATCATCTACGGCTCGCCCAAAGTGGCCTCCTACCATGCCAAGACGCTAGGAATGGAGCCTCAACTCAGCATCATCAACTTTGCCAAAGAGGCACGCGACGGTAGGCTGAACCTGCTGACCACCTTCAGCGAAGAGGTAAAAATAGACCTGGGCATCGCCACGCCAGAAGCTGGAGAAGCAGCAAAGACAGCACTCGACCGCGCATTGGCCGACTTTAAGGAGGATGCCTTCGACGTGCTCGTCACCGCCCCCATTGCCAAAAACAGCATCCGAGGCTTCGATGGGCACACTTCGTACATCACCCGCAACCTGGACGAAGACAAGCATGGGCTGACCATCCTCGTCAGCGACAACCTGCGCGTGGCACTGGTGACGAACAATGTTTCGCTGAAAGACGTCGCAGAGACCATCAACCAGCAGAAGATCGTGGAAAAAGCAAAGATATTCCATGAGGCCCTGCGCCGCGACTTCTCGCTGTCCAATCCACGCATCGCCGTGCTGGCATTGAACCCCCGAGGGGGTGAAGACGGAGTCCTGGGCGACGAGGAACAGGAAATCATACGTCCGGCCGTAGAAGAACTGGCCAAGCAGAGCATTCAGGCTTTCGGCCCCTACCCTGCCGACGATTTCTTCGGCGACGGCTCGTACGCACAGTTCGACGGCGTGCTGGCCATGTATCACGACCAGGGACAGACGCCCTTCAAAGCACTGACCAGCATCAGCGATGACAAAGGTGTGAGGGTCACAGCAGGTCTTTCGCTGGTACGCACAGCACCGGCCCATGGAGCCTGCTTCAACCTGGCAGGACTTGGACGTATGGAGGGCGACTCCATGCGCCACGCCATCTTCGAGGCCATCGACATCTTCCGCCACCGCCGGGAATACGACGCGCCACTGGCCAACCCATTGCCCAAGCTCTATCACGAAAAACGCGATGATAGCGAGAAGGTGCGTTTCAATGTGCCCCACGAAAAGAAAAAGGAGGAAAGAGGAGAGCGGAGAGAGGAAAGAGAAGAAACCACCGAATGAAGAAGAAATATCAGAACGGTTTCCTCATCTTCGGCCTGATAGTCCTGGCTGTGATGATCAGTCAGCTCGATTTTCAGGAAGTGTGGGAGGGCATCGGCCGTGCCGGCTACTGGTTCCTTGCCGTAGTGCTGCTATGGGCGGTGCTCTACATCTTCAACACTGCCGCCTGGTGGATTATCATCAAAGCCCAGAAGGGGGAGGAAAAACCCTTCTCCTTCCTCTGGCTCTACAAGATTACCGTGTCGGGGTTTGCACTGAACTACGCCACGCCAGGCGGACTGATGGGAGGCGAGCCCTACCGCATCATGTCCCTCTCACCCTACATCGGCACCGAGCGGGCCACATCCAGCGTGCTGCTCTATGTCATGACCCACATCTTCTCGCATTTCTGGTTCTGGCTCCTTTCCTGCGTGCTCTATGTCCTCACACAGCCGTTGAACATCCCGATGGGCATGCTTCTGGCGGCCGTCACCGCTTTCTGCCTGACGGCCATCTGGTTTTTCCTGAAAGGATATAAGCGGGGCATTGCCGTCAGCGGAATGAACATACTGAGCCACATACCATTCATCAAGAAACGCGCTAAGCGCTTCTTCGATAACCACGCTGAACAACTGCGCACCATTGACCGGCAGATTGCAGCACTGCACAACCAGAACCACCGCACTTTCTTCACTGCCGTATTCCTGGAGCTGGCATGCCGTGTAGTCTCGGCATTGGAGATATTCTTCATCCTTCTGGTCATCATGCCGTCGGCCAACTATTTGCAGTGCATCCTCATCCTGGCCTTCACCTCGCTTTTCGCCAACATGCTCTTCTTCATCCCACTTCAGCTGGGCGGTCGCGAAGGTGGTTTCCTGCTCTCTGCCAAGGGGCTCAGCATAGGCGCCAGCGAAGGCATTTTCGTAGCCCTGCTCGTACGACTGCGTGAAATAATCTGGACAGGCATCGGACTTTTACTCATCAAAATGGAAAAAAAATCATAAAAAGTTTGGCCGTTCCATTTTTTTGTTGTAATTTTGCACGCTGAAATTTTGGAAGGTTGGCAGAGTGATCGATCGCGCTGGACTCGAAATCCGGTATACCCTTTCGGGTATCGGGGGTTTGAATCCCTCACCTTCCGCAAAAGGAGCCTCACTCTCCGCTGAATGAAGAAGGAAGTCGCAAAACGACATCCTTCTTTTTCGTTGATAATCAAGCATTTAAGCTTATCAGGATACTCGTGTACAAGGGCTCCAATTTGGTTTTAGGTTCATTATCCCCCTTGGATAAAAACCCTATCGGAAAAACATGTGATAATGTGTGATTACGTGAGATGATGTAAGCAACAATGGCGAATTGTTTTACCATAGTTTTACCACTTTTTGGAGCATGGGAAG